>CAKUEV010000043.1 GCA_934646845.1 uncultured Slackia sp. | reverse complement strand
CGACTCCCCTTGCATTCGCACCATCGATTGCGAGAAAGAGGACCTATGCTTATCAGCGATACCGAGAAGCTTTACCCTTCGGCGAAAATCCTGGTTCGCGACAAAGTCGCCAGCCGCCTTCACGCCAAGGATGCAAGCCTCTACGATTTCGACGAAGCTGCCGCCGAATGCGCAAAGAACTTCACCGGTTGGGCAACGCTCGCGAGCCAACCGCCCTATCCTTATAAAAAAATTCAGGCTTTCGCAGAAAGCATCATCGCCGAAGGCTTTAAAACCGTTTTGCTTATTGGCCAGGGCGGCTCCACCCAGGCCCCTATGACCATCACCAAGTACAACAAAGTCGACCGCAACGCGCTCGACTTCAAAGTGCTCGACTCCGTGTCGCCCGTTCGCGTGCGCTCAATTCTGGCCGGCCTTGATCTGGAACGTACGCTCGTGCTCGTTTCCAGCAAATCGGGCGGCACCATCGAAATGCGCAGCGTGCTCGACGCCGTGCTCGACCACTTCGAGATGTACCTGAAAACCGAGAAAATCCCCTCGCACCTGGTTGCCATCACCGACCCCGGCAGCGACCTGGAGAAGCGCGCACACGACGAAGGCTGGCGTGCATGCTTCCTTGGCGAGCCCACTGTTGGCGGACGCTTCAGCGCGCTTTCGGTATTCGGGCTCGTGCCCGCCGCGCTCGTTGGCATCGACCTGGGCGGTTTTTTGGGCCACGCCAAAGACGCCGAGCGCGTCTGCAGCGAAAACTCCATCGACAACCCCGCCATTACGCTGGCCAGCTTCCTGTACGACAGCTACTTGAACGGCCGCGACAAATTCAGCGTCCTCACGCCGAAACGTGGGCGCGTGCTTGGCCTTTGGATTGAGCAGCTTGTCGCCGAAAGCCTCGGTAAGCAGGGTGTGGGAATTCTGCCGAACATTGAGCTCGACACGCTACTTCTTACCGAAGACCCGAAAGACCGCAGCGTCATCACCTATCAAACCAAAACCGACCTATGGGACGAGCGCAAGAATTTCGACATGAGCCTCGCCTACCTCGACCCGGCCATTCCGCGCCTTTCCTTCCGCATCGACAGCGTGCTCGATTTGGCCGAGCACTTCGTGATGTGGGAATACGCAACGGCCATGTGCGGCTATCTTATGAAGCGCTGCCCGTTTGACCAGCCCGACGTCGCCTCAACCAAGGCCGCCGCGCTGAAGTTCCTCGCGGAAGGGTGCCCGAAGCCCGATTTCACCGAGAACTTCATCGGCAACGTGAACATGGGCGAAGCCGAGGTCACCATTGCGCCGTGCATCAAATCGGACACGCTCATGGGAGCCTTGCGCAACCTATTTGCGTCGATTAAGCCGGGCGACTACTTCGCGCTCGATGCATTCTTGCCTTTCGACGGCGAAGGACGCCGCGAGGCGCTCGAGATTATTCGCCATGGCGTCGCCGACAAGCTCGGCGTCGTAAGCTGCCTCGAGATTGGCCCCCGCTACCTGCATTCCACGGGCCAGCTGCAAAAAGGCGGCACGAACAATGGCGTGTTCCTCATGGTTTCGGCCGACGAATTGAAAGATATTCCGCTGCGCCATGTTGAGCCCGAAAGCTTGGGCATGCTCGCGCGCACGCAGGCTGCCGCCGACCTCTCGATTCTTATCGAGCGCGGTCGCCGTTGCATGCACCTGCACCTGCCCGACAATTCCGGCGTGACCATTCGCGCCCTGGGCGATGCCGTCATGAAGGTTCTCGACGAAATCGAGCGAGAGCGCGCCGTCGAATAGACGCGCCCCACAAAAACGAAACGAGCCCGCAGTTCATTGAGCTGCGGGCTCTTCTTTTCGGAAAGAATATTGATGGATCCCTACACCTCGGGGAAGAACACTTCGCGCATCTCAGCGTCGGCGGCCGCGTCCGCGGCATTCGCGCGACGATTGCCGACCCACGAGCCAATCACCATGCACAGAAGCGACACGGTAATGCCGATCACGATTTGGTGCAGGCCGAACAGCTTGAAACCAAGCGCCATGCACAGGCAATAGACAGCCGTGCCGCCCACCATCGACGCAATCGCGCCCACTTTGTTCGCTCGCTTGAAGAAGAGCGCGCCCACAAGAACCCAGCAAAATGCCGTTTCAAGACCGCCGAACGCGAACATGTTGATCTTCCAAATGACGCTCGGCGGAACCACGGCAAGCACGAATACGATAACGCCCACACCCAGGGTAATAATCTGGCTCGAACGAGCCACCACGGCGTCGCTTACCTGCTGGCCCCTATCGTCTGCATAGTGCAGCCACAAGTCTTTGATAATGGCCGAAGACGAAGCGATGAGCAGCGAAGACACCGTAGAAATGGACGCGGCAACAGGACCGATGATCGCCACGCCGGCAAGCCATGGCGGCAGGGTTTCCACAATGGTACGCGGAATAATATTGTCAACGCTTCCGCCGTACGAGGCCAAGTCCCCCGTAAGCACGCCCGCGGAAAGCACGCCGAGCGTGGTAACGCCGATCATCATGGCGCCGATAATGATGGTGCCGCCGATCATCGCGCCGCGCAGGCTCTTCGTGTCTTTATAGCCCATGCATCGCACCACCGATTGCGGCAGCGCAAACGTGAAAATGCCCACGAGCAGCCACTGCGTGAAGTACAGCGACACGGGCATAGTGTCACCCGAAAGAGGCTCGAGCATCTGCGGATGGTTCGCGCGAATGGTACCCATGATGTTTTCCCAGCCGCCACCCGCAATAAGAATGCCAGCCGCGAGCACCACAATGCCCACGAGCATCGCGATGCCGCACAACGCGTCGGTCACGGCAACGCCGCGGAAGCCGCCCACCGTCGTGAAAATAATCACGGCAACACCGAAAATGGCTAAGCCGACGAAATACGAATAGCCCGTCACGGCCTCGAACAGCTTCGCGCCGCCCACGAACTGAGCGACCATAGTTGCCGCAAAGAACAGCACGATAATCAGAGCCGCAGCATTCGCCAACGCATTGCTGCGGAAACGGGCGCGAATCACGTCGATCACCGTAACCGCACCGAGTTTGCGCGATACGAGCGCCATCTTCTTGCCCATGATGCCATAGAGCAAAAACAGCGTCGTTACCTGCACGGCCGCCATATACACCCAGCCAAAGCCGGTTTGCCACGCCTGGCCAGGGCCGCCCACAAACGAGCTCACCGAGCCATAGGTGGCAATGGTGGTCATGGCCAACACGAAGCCGCCGAGCGTGCGGTTGCCAATGAAGTATTCCTTCACGAAGCCGCCTTCGCCCGCTGCCTTCGAACGGCGACGCGCCGCGATCGCGAGCCCAAGGGCAAATACGAGGAAGATGAGCACGGGAAGCAGGCCCGCAATACTAGTTGTTTGCATCACGTTCCTCCTCGTCCAGGTCGAAATCGGCGAACACCCGACGGCCCAGCACCACAGCCGCCACGATGGCGGCGATCCACGTGCCGATTGTTCCGCCAAACACCCAAAGCGGCGTTCCGAACGCTTCCACATCGAATGCGGAAAGGCCGAAGCCAGCCACTATCCACACCACCACGACAATCGCGAGCGCGACCACGGTCGCCTTCGCCTCGCGATTGGCTTGCGCCATTTTCTCGCGATAGGTCCACTGCTTCTTTTCTGGCCGCACGGTCAGCTCCTCTCCTTCGGACGTGCACGTGCCACGAACGATAACGCGCATATTGTACGCGCCGTCGACCTGCATAAACGGTTTTTCCTTACCCATCGGCATTATGCGGGGGTAAGCGGGGCATTCCGAACGAGAGACGGGGCTATACTTACATTCAGGAGGTGTGCCATGCACTTGAAGAAAACGAAGCGCGGCGAGCGCGTATACCTCTCGGTTGTGCAGAACTACCGAGAAGGCGGGAAAACGAAGACGAAGACCATCGAATCGATTGGCTACGTCGACCAATTCACGGGCCAATACGCCGACCCTATCGCCCACTTCCAGAGCTACGTCGCCGAGCTCAACGAGAAGGCGAAGAGCGAAAACCCGCCCATCGCTTTCACATTCCCACGCGACGCAACCATCGACGACGCCCATATCGCGCAGGCCCGCTGGGGAAGCGCCATCGCGCTCGCATACCTCGATGCGCTGGGCGTTCGACGCTTCTTCGAAAATCGCGCGGGACACGTCGGCTTTCCCGCGCATGCGGGCCGCATTTTCGAGATGCTCGCATCCGAGCGCATGATTCACGTGGCCCCCAAGCGCGAAACGTGGCAACGCCGCGCCTCATTCCCGCGCACGTGCGATTTCACCCTGGCCGATACGTACGCCGCCTTCCAGTGCTTCGCGCGCAACGAGCGAGCCTTGGTGGCGCATCTCTCGAAAACCTACCAAGCGATTCGCGAGCCCTACCAGGTCAATTCGGTGCTGCTGGTTCTCGCTTCGTTCACGTTGGCCGACACGGGTGACGTGAACGCGACGAACGCCCGACTGGCGGGCGGAATCGATCGCGACGAAGGGCTGTCGATGGGTATTGGCATGCTGCTCGACCGCACGGGCATCCCCATGACCTACCACGTCACGAGCGCCTCGCCGAGCGCCGAAGAGGTATCGGGGCTCATCGCGAGCGCGAAAAGCAATTTCGGCGCCAAACGCGTCATAGTGGTTGCGGGCCGCACTCCCCATGCGCGCGAGATCGTCGAGACGCTCGCGAAAAGCGGCGATGGCTTCGTCTTTTTCCGGCCGCTCGAAACAGCCGCTTTCGACCTTCAAGCATGGGTCGCCGACGCCTCCGATTACATCACCACGCAATCGGGCAGCTACAAGGTCAAATCGCGCACCGACGAAATGGCCGGCATTCGCGTCAAAGACACGGTGCTCTGGGGCCGCGACTACGCGAAAATCGCCCGCAAGCAAGGCCGATCCGAAGACGAGGCGCGCGATTTGGCCCTCGATGGCTACATTTGCATATCGTCAAGCGAAACGAAGCTCACCGCTGGCACGCTGTTCCATATCTATCGCGAGCTGTGGCGCCTCACCGAGCCGTTTCAGCTGCTGGAATCCGATTTCTCGCCTTCTCCCTACCCCGTTGCCCATGCCATTCACATGCGCGCGCATTTCCTGGTGTGCTACGCCGCGTTCTTTGCCTTGCGCCTGCTTCGCAGCGATATGGGATGGAACAGAAACGCCGCCCAAGTTGCCGACGCGCTTTTGCGCATGGAAGGCAGCCACCTGGCCGAGAATTGGTTTTTGTTCAGCTACCGAAGCCCCGTAACCGACGAGATAGAGCGGGCCGCAGGCGTTGACGTGGCGCGCAGGCTGCGAACGGCCGCCGACATTAAGCGAGACATCGCAAAAGCGAGGGCGCATATTGAAGAAAAATCCCAATAAGCCGCCTGACAAGAAAAAGACAGCGAGAGCCCGTCTCGTGAGGTGAGTCCGGTTGAAAGCTAGGCGACACGTACTTTGGTACGCGAGCCGACGCTTGAAACCGAAATCGCCCGCGAGACGGGATCGCAGCGTCAAGAAAAAGGCCGTTCGTCAGAACGGCCTTTACGTTAAAGTCCCAACGCCTTTTTCAGCGAGGAAACGCGGCGACGAGAAACGGGGATTTTCTCGTCGGTCGCATTCAGCGACAAAAGCAGCGTGCCGCCGGGAACGGGCTCGACCTCTTCGACATGCGAAAGGTTCACCAAGTAACCGCGATGCACGCGGAAGAAACCGTGGCCATCGAGGCGCTTTTCGAGCTGAGCGAGCGACACGGTGGAGAAGTAGCGGTCGTTGTCGGTTTGCAGGTACGCGTAATCGTCGCGCGCCATGACGAAACGAATGCTGTCGATGGGGATGAGAATCTTCTTGCCGCCCTTTTCGACAGGAATGCGCTCCGACTGGCTGGCCTTCACATGCAGCGTGATGTATTCGCTCGCGCGGTTCACGGCCTGTTGCAGGCGATCGGTTTCGACGGGCTTCACCAGATAATCGACGGCATTCACCTTGAAGCCTTCGAGCGCGTGCTCGCTGTAGGCGGTAACGAAAATGACCGCCGGAGGATTTTTCAAACGCTGCAAGGCCTCGGCGAACTGAATGCCATTGACCTCGGGCATGCTCACATCGAGGAACAACACGTCCACGGGATAGCTCTGCATTTTCTCAATAGCCTCGCGCACGCTCGCGGCTTCGGCGAGCACTTCGACTCCACCGACTTCGCCCAGCAAGTAACGCAGCTCGGAACGAGCAGGAGCTTCGTCGTCAACGATAATCGCGTTCAGCACAGCATCCCCCAATAACTGGAAAGTTCGTATAAGGAAGGCGGGCTCAAGCGCCCCGTGCCAACGGCGTAAAACCGTCGGCGAGCGATGCCCATATACGAATAGTAGCCCAAATACGCGATGTTTAAAAGCGTGGAAACCATAGAATGGGACACCTTTGGCCCCACTTCACGCAAGCTATAGATATCACTAATGAAAAATACCGCTCACCAGGAAATTCATACCTTTCGCTAGCTCAGGAAAACCAGTCGCCGACAAAACGCCATGACGCTAGTCTTCCACCAAGCCATCTTTCATGAACATGGTCACGCGGGTGCCATTGCCCGGCGTCGAATCGACTTCCATGCGCGACTCGGTGCCGAAATAGCCGCGCAAGCGCTCGTTGATGTTCTTCATCGCAATGCCCAAGCCCTTCGAGGCTTCGGGGCGCAAAAGCTTGCGGCGTTGTTCGGCGTCCATGCCCACGCCGTTGTCGGAAACGGTGATATACAAGTCATCGCCTTCGCTGTACGCCAGAATATGAATCTCGAGCTTGCCTTCTTGCGGCATGGCGTGGCGCACGGCGTTTTCCACAAGCGGCTGCACCATGAACGCGGGCACCATCACGCTTTCCAAGCCCGGCTCGATATCGACGTCAATGGCAAGGCGGTCTTCGCCGAATCGCGCCACTTCGAACGTGAAGTAGCGCATCGTCTGCTCGACCTCGCGCGACAACTCGAGCAAATCGTCGGAATTCTCAAGCGTGCGGCGATAGAACACGGCGAACTCGCGCAGCAGCATGCGGGCGCGATCGGGATCGGTGCGCACGAGCGACGCGATGGTGTTGATGGTGTTGAACAGGAAGTGCGGGTTGATTTGGCTTTGGAGCGCCTTGAGCTCCATGGTGGTCGCGAGCTTCGTTTGCTGCTCCAGTTCAACGGCGGCAATCTGCGTCGAAAGCAGCTGACCCAGGCCCTCCGCGAGCGCCACCTGCGTTTCGGTGATGTCGCGCGAGCGGCGATAGTAAAACTTCAACGTGCCGATAATGGCGTCGCCTCGCGTAAGCGGCACGATAATGCCCGCTCGCAAGCCTTTGATGCTATCGGGGAAGCCAATCTCTTGCGGCGTGCCCAACACGCGCAGCTTGCCGTCTTCAAGCGTGGCATGCGTAGCCTTCGTGCGAATGGGGGCGCCGCCGGGGCTGATTTCCTCGTCGTCTCCGGCATAGCCCAAAATCGACTCGCGGTCGGTGATTGCCACGGCCTGCGCCCCAATGGCGGGCAGCAGCAAATGGCACACCTTCTGCGCCGTGGGAATGTCGAAGCCCTCCTGGAAACACGCAAGCGTCTGCGACGCGATTTTCAAAATCGTATCGGACTGGCGGGCGCGCACCGTGTCAGGGTTAAGGCGCAGATAGATGAGCAGAGCCACAGAAATGGTGAACGAAACGCCCGCGACCACATTCAAATTGCCCACCGTTTCGGGCCAAGCCACCGCGCACGCAAGCACTGCGGCCGAAAGCATGCATATTGCCGCAAGCACGACATCGAGCACGCGCGCATAAATATTTCGGGGTGGTTTGGACATGAGATTCCTTTCATACGCTAAAAGACACCATCCGCTGAGCGGAGTTTCGAAAACGCCCCTTGGGGGATCGATCAGAACCGCCATGCGCCATGGGCGCGCGACGCGACGGAGCAATCGCCTTCCCTTAAATCACACTTGCCTCATTCACGATCAAAAGCACGGCCATCAGCAGCAAAAACGCCGCAAAGGTAAAGCGCAACGCACGCTCGGGCACGCGTTTCACCAAATTGGCGCCGACAACCGCGCCAGGGATAGATCCAACCATCATCGCAATGCCAACCATGTAGTCGATATTCCCTAAAACGGCCTGCTCGATAACGCCGGGAATAGCCAGGATGCATACCGCGGTAAGCGACGTTCCCGACGCCAGGTGCATGGGAATGCCGAGCATGCTCACGAACAGCGGCACCATGATGAAGCCGCCGCCCACGCCAACGTATCCGCTCATGAAGCCCGCAATAACGCCGATGAACGCCACCTTCGCCACGTATTTCGGGGTGAGCTTGATTGCCGGCGCCTCAAGAGGAGCGGCTTGCGCCTCCGCGACACCCGAGCCGCCAGCCGCCACAGGCGCCGTCGCCACGAGGTTTGCCGCCGTCGCATCGTTCGTCGCCACAGCAGCGCCCACCGCCTTGCCGTCGCCCGCCTTCACGGATGCGGCCGCAGCGCTCATCGCTTTGCCGTCGCACGCCTGGCAACGTTCTTTCGCAGCACCGCCCTTCGGCGCCGCCAATGCCTTTTTCAGCATAGTGAACGACGAGTACGCAACGATAACCGCAGCCGCACCCATAATCGCCCAGCCAGGCGACACGTTTGCGGCCCACACGCCAATGGGCGAGAGGCACGCGCCCGCCAAGCCGCACACGATTCCCACGCGCGGCAGGGACGTCTTGTTTTTAGCATGCTTCCACATGCCCGAAATAGACGTAGGCACAATGGTGAACAGCGATGTCGCCGTGGCGGCAATGGGTTCCATGCCAAAAACCAGACGGAACAGGGGCACCATAATGGTGCCGCCGCCAATGCCCAAAAGTCCTGAAAGCACGCCGACGCCCACGCCAACGAGCGCGGCGATGAAGAACGAAACCATGAATGTACTTCCCATAAATCCTATTCTGCGTTGCCCATATTAAGGCGAATCTCCGTTGTTGCGCCAGGGTCGATTCCGCCGGCGGCTCCCCATGCCGCACGTTGGGCGCGCTGCGCCTCGGCTTGCTGCGCATCGCGGTTCGACGAGCTCAAAAGCACGCTCTGGAGAATCGCGTCGTTCGCCATGCGCTTCATGACTGCCGGCCACATCGACTGGAAGCCGAAATACTTCGAGCAGTGGTCTTCGGCATATCGAGACGCCTCGCCCGTGGCCGCCTTCGCCGCGCGACGATACCCGGCGCCATCGGGACGCCCGAAGCTGCGCAGCCACGCCGTGCGCTTAATGCGGCGCGTGATGCCCGGCTCCAAAAAAGGCCCCGGGTACGGCAGCAACGATTGCGGCTTGATCTGAAGCAGGTCGATCTGGGTTCGCCCGTATTCCACCTTGCGATACTCATAGAGCCAACGGAAGATATCTTGGCGGAAACGAAGCCCCTCACGCTTGGTTTCGGGCGGAAGGTGATGCATGTACCACGTGTTGTCGAACCAGATATCGCTTCCGTACATGCGCAAATCGAGCATGTAATCCAAGTCTTCGCCGCGAGCGATCCACGGGTCGAACGACACGCGACGAAACGCCTCGCGATGCAGCGCCAAACAACCGCCGCACACATGGTTCGAGCGAGACAGGCGCGGGCCCTTCATGGCCTTGGAAATCCACTTGTTGAATGCGGTGGCCTGGTCCCAATAGCGGTTGTACCATTTCGTGGATCGGCTCGAGAGATATTGGCCTTCTTTGTTCAGATAAAAGCCCGACTTCGCAAGAATGGGCACGCCGCTGCGCGTAAGCTTGCCCAGGCCATACATCGCCTTTTCCAAAAACGCGGGGTCGTCAATCACCACATCGTCGTCGATGAATACCACCGAATCGAAATCGAGCGCACCCGCAAGAAGAAGCCCCAGGTTGCGCATTGCGCCATAGCCCGCAAGGCCCACTTCGCCGCGCAGGCCGATATTGAGCTGTTCCATGCGCTGGCGCACAAGCGCCATCTCGGGAGCGCCCACCACGGCGATATTCAAATCGGGGAATTGCTCGGCAACGGCGCGAATTTTGCTCGCGGCCTTATTCTCGATAGCGGGTTCGGCAATCACGAGCACGATGATATGCCCAAGCCCGCGCACGCACCGAAGCGATTCGAGGCAGCGGGGCAACTCGCCCGAGGCCGACATCGACGTTGTATGGTCGTATGTCGTGGTAACGGGACCCGATTCAACGCGCCCACGCGCGGACACGAACGTGGGAATAATCACAACTGGGTTCATGGGCACTCTTTTCCATCGCCCGAGGCAAGGTGCGTGTCCTCGCCCCAGCGGAGCCGTATTTCAGTTACGGTTATTCTACCCCTTTGTTCCGCCCCGCCCCAACGCAACGTATAATGCCCTGGTATTACTTGCGATGCGGCCCATGCGGCCAAGCACGCTCCAACCAAGGAGAACCCATGAAAACCCACCGTCCCTACCCTATGGCATTCATCACGCCCAAAGGCGAACGCGCATGCCGCGCCGGCCACCCTTGGGTCTACGATGCGGAAGTCGAGCGCATTGTGGAAGCGGGCGACCCCAAAGAAGCGGCCCGCACGTGGAAAGAATCGATCGAATCCGGCGGAATCGCCCCGGAAAACGGCGCCCTCGTCGACGCGCTCACACGCAAAGGCGCATACCTTGGCACGGGCATTTTCTCGCAGCAAAGCAAGATTCGCATTCGCCTGCTTTCGACCAACGCGAACGACGCGTTCGATTCGGCATTTTGGGAACGCAAAATTCGCTGGGCATGGAACCATCGTCGCGCCGTGATGGGCGACGACGTTTCCGCCTGCCGCATGATTTTCTCCGAGGCCGATGGCTTTTGCGGCCTCGTCGTCGACCGCTTCAACGACGTACTTGTGACCCAAACGCTCGCCTACGGCATGGAGCGCCTGAAACCTGTCGTGTTCCCCCTGCTTGTGAAGGTGCTCGCCGAAGACGGCATCATCATTCGCGGCATTTACGAGCGCAATGACGTGTCGACACGCAAGCTCGAAGGCCTTCAGGAAAGCTGCGGATGGTTCCCCCTGGGAGGCGATTTTGCCGGTCTGGGCGCTCAACCTGCGCTTACGGCGGTGCCCGCGCCTCTCGCGCCAAACGACGAAGCCGCAGCGGCATTCGGCCCCACTACGACCGAAATCGTCGAAAATGGCGTGCGCTACCACGTCGATTTCGAAAACGGCCAAAAAACCGGCTTCTTCCTCGACCAGAAATACAACCGCCGCGCTGTGGCCAACATTGCCCGCGGACGTCGCGTGCTCGACTGCTTCACGCACACGGGTTCGTTCGCCCTTAACGCCGCCGCTGGCGGAGCCGAGCACGTGCATGCCGTCGATATCTCTCAGCTCGCGGTCGACATGGCCGAATCGAATGCTCGCCTGAACGGCTTCGAAAATCGCATGAGCTTCCAGGCCGTCAACGTGTTCGATTTGCTGCCCGAAATCGAGGCTCAGAAAAAGGCGCCGTACGACTTCATCATTCTTGACCCGCCGGCGTTCACGAAGAGCCGCAAGACCATCGATTCGGCCACGCGTGGCTACCACGAGATCAACTATCGCGCTATGAAAGCCTTGCCGCGCGGCGGATACTTGGCCACCTGCAGCTGCTCGCACTTCATGGATACCGATCGCTTCCGCAAAATGCTCGTGAGCGCGGCGCACGATGCTGGCGTTCAACTTCGCCAAATCGAGGAACGCCAGCAATCGCCCGACCATCCCATCGTGTGGGGCGTGCCCGAAACCGACTACCTCAAGTTCTTCCTGTTCCAGGTCG
>CAKUEV010000042.1 GCA_934646845.1 uncultured Slackia sp. | reverse complement strand
CTATTGGGTCGAAGCCATTCAGCGCGAACGCGCGGCGCACGGCCTTAAGCCCCTGGAAAACACCGAGTACTATGCACGCTTCATTCTGGGCGGCATGTTCGAAGCCTATGAAAGCTGGTACAACTCGGGCGACGACATGCCTTTCAACGAAATCGCCCGAATCGTTGCAAAAGCAATGACCCGAGGCGTCAACGGAATCTTAGAGGCAGAGTAACCTGCTAAATGCTCGTAGCGTTTAGCAGGTTCGGTCAGCAATAGACGCGGGTTTTGGCGATAAGCTTGCGGTAGATGCGGTCGCGAATCCACGGCTCGCTCGACAGGCGAACGGCATCGTCGAGCGGCACCCACTTCAGGGCGGAATTTTCGTCAGGCTTCACCTTCAGCGGCTCATCGGGATTTGCCTGCGCTAAATACGTCACATTCAGATGCAAATGCGAGCCCACGTATGCGCCGCGCTTCTCGTGGCCGTTCACCGTGAGCACCTCGAGCGAGAAAATATCGCCACCGTTAGAGCGGGAATCAACTCGTTGGCACGATTCGAAGTCCTGCGCGAAACCGTATTCGCACGACGCGTCTTGCCCAAGTGGAAGGCCCGAACCTTCCAGAACGCCATCCCCTCGAGCAAGCTCGCCCTCGGCCGAAATACCGCGGCCATACGGAAGAATGCGACCATGCACGCCGGTCTCTTCTTCGAGTTCGCGAAGAGCAACCGCGCGCAAATCGGCCACGCCATCGGCATGTCCGCCAATCCACGACCAGGATTGGTAGATGTTGTGCCATTCAAGCAGCGTGCGTTCAAAAGAAGCATCAACCGTCCAAATCGATGTCGCCATATGCGCCTGCGCAGAGCGCTCGAAGCAATTGGGGTCGCTTCTAAGGGCACGAAGAATCACCTGTTTATCGACCGATTCCTGCTCATTGAACGGCTCGAAGGCTTCAATGTCGGCAATCAGTCGAGCGCGATCGCGGGCCATCGTTTCCACATGCACTCCCCTCGTACGTCAAAGCAAGGCAGGATCGATTCCCTGCCCCGCACACAAAACCAGAAACCAGCAGTTTCCCATCAAAGAAAAAATGGGGCAGAAGGCTTACCTCCTACCCCACTTTCGTACAACTACTCGTAATCGGCCAGATTGGGCTCAATGGCTGGCTTGCCGGGGCCCTCGGGCAAAAGATCGGCGAAGGTCGCCTCGACGAGCTCGATGGCGTTGCGCGGGCAAGCGGCCTCGCACGCGCCGCAGCCGACGCAGTAGCGCGCGTCGTACTCCAGGTGGCCTTCCTTGGTCGCGATACGCGCGCCGCTCGCGCACTTCGCCACGCAATCGAGGCATTCCACGCAGGCGGCATGGTCGGTCGCGCTCACGGCGATTTCGACATTTTCGGCGATATCGGGCTTGGCGGCATAGGCCTCAAGCAGCATGCGGCGACGAGGCGGCATGACGCGGGTCGCCCTGCCCTTCTCGAGCGCGTCGCTCAAGTACTCGCCCTCGCTCAAATTCAGCGCCTCGCGCATTCGCTCGCGTTCCTTCTTGCGATAGGCCTCCTTCAGGGTGTCAGACTGCTTCAGACGGCGGCGGCCAGAAATAATGCCGAACGCATCGTCTTTCACGCTGTCAAACGCGGCACGACGGTCGAATTCGTCATCGACCACAGCCTCCACAGGGGGCACATATTCGGGAATCTCGCGATCGAAGTGAACGCTCTCGCCCGTTTGCGCCTCGGCGATTTCGATGGCTTTGGTAAAAAGCAGCTCGCCGATTTTCGCAGCGCGCGAGCAATCTTCGCAGTACTTCAAATCGCACGCCACGCACACAGGAACGTTCTGCGAGAGCAGAAGCGTCCACAGCTCGGGAGGCACGCACGCCAAGCATGGAAGCACCGTGACATTTTTCGCCGGCTCAAAACCAGGGAAAACGTTCTCTTCGCAGGTGAGGTATACGATTTCTCCGCGCATGGCCACTTTGCGCAAGTGGTCATACAGGCGCAAAGCCGTCGCCGAGCTCGAAGAGAACGCGTCGCACACGCCAATGCACACGCCGCACTTCGTGCATGCATCGCGATCGATAACCGGCGCGCCCGCCTCATCGAAGGAAAGAGCCTTGGCGGGACACGCGAGCTGGCAGCGCGTGCAATGTGCGCCGTGCGTACGCGTGCAGTGTTCAGGAATCGTGAGAACTTTCATCGCTGCGAGAATCCCCCTTTAAGCAGCCTTAACAACGCAGAGCGCCCGCGCCGAACGCATTGCCGGCGCGGGCGAAATATTAGAATGCGGCAGCAAGCGTCGCGTCGATGCGAGCAAGCACGTCTTCGCGATTCAGCAGCTCAATGCTCTCGAACAGCGGCGGGCTCACCATGTTACCGCACACGGCAACGCGAAGCGGCTGGAACATGAGCTTGGGCTTGATGCCCATAGGCTCGCACAGCGCACGGCACGCCTCCTGCATGGGATCGCATTCCCAAGCCTCGGCGTTTGCAAGCACCTCGCGGCACGCGCGCAGCGCTTCATCGGCGCGGGCGCCTTCCTTCTGCAGAACCTTCTTCACGCTCTTGGCGTCGAGCACGACGTTTTTACCCCAGAACATGTACGGCAGCTTCTCGGCGGCATCGCTCAGGCTCGTCTCGCGCTCGGCGAGCAACGGGTAAAGCGCCTCGTAGAATGCGGGGCGCGCCTCGATGTCGGCAGCGGTTTCGGCAACGGCGGCAGCTTGCTCGTCGTCGGAAAGCGCGAACGGCTCAGCCTCAGCAGCGTCAAGCACCACAGCGCCCTCGGTGGCAGCCATGCCGGCTGCGCGAGCCTGCGCCAGCCACGGCGTGGACAGCTTCACCCATTCGTCGGCCTGCATGGTTTTGATGTACTGGCCGTTCATCCAATCGAGCTTGGTCTCGTCGAACACGGCGTCTTTCTTCGTGATGCGGTCGAGGCCGAACTTCTCGCACAGCACATCGCGCGGAATAATCGTGGTCTCGCCGTCGAGGCTCCATCCCAGAAGAGCCAAGAAGTTCACCATCGTGTCGGGCAAATAGCCGCGCGCAGCGTATTCCTCGACGCTCGTGGCACCATGGCGCTTGGAGAGCTTCTTGCCGTCGGCGCCCAGAATCATGGAGAGGTGCGCGAACGTCGGAGCCTCAAGGCCCAATGCCTCATAAATCAGAATCTGGCGCGGCGTGTTGGACAGGTGGTCGTCGCCGCGAATTACATGCGTGATATGCATGTTCGCATCGTCGCAGACCACGGCGAAGTTATAGGTCGGCGTGCCATCGGTGCGCACCAGAATCATGTCGTCCATAACGTCGGCCGGGAAGCTCATGTGGCCATACACGGCGTCGTCGAACTCGATGGGGCCATGGTTCTCTGGCACCTTCAGGCGCCATACATGCGGCTCGCCCGCATCGATGCGTGCCTGCGCCTCTTCAGCGGAAAGCGAACGGCAGGTGCGATCGTAGCCCGAATAGCCGCCCTCGGTTTTCTCGGCAGCCTCGCGCTTGGCGTCGAGCGTTTCCTTCGCGCAGAAACACGGATACACCGCGCCGCTCTCTTTGAGCTGCTCCAAGGCAGCCTTGTAGGTGTCGAAGCGCTCGGTTTGCTTGTAGGGGCCGAAATCGCCGCCCACCTCGGGACCCTCGTCCCAATCGAGGCCGAGCCAGCGCATAGCGCGCAGAATGATTTGCGTGTTTTCCTCGGTGGAGCGCTCGGGATCGGTGTCCTCGATGCGCAGCACGAACGTGCCGCCCGTGGCGCGAGCAAACGCCCAGTTGTAAATAGCCGTGCGGGCGCCGCCGATATGAAGCTTGCCCGTGGGCGAAGGCGCGAAACGAACGCGCACGCCAGAGGTCGAATCTGCCATACGAATCTATCCTTCCAATAGTCTCTTAGCGCTTTTGAGTTGACCCTTTGCGCAGCAGCCTTCCTATAGTAATGCAAACGACGCAGCACGCAACCGTGACCACGAGCCAAATAGCGCCCATGCCCACCCAAAATTCAGGCGGATACATGCAAATGAGCAAAGAATCCCAGCTGAAGGTCCACGTGCCAGCCGCAAAGAACAGCGAGTGGAATTGCGCGAAGAAGCCGTCGAAATCGATAGCAACCCACGCCGCGAGCAGAGCGAACACCGCAAGAACGGAAATGCCCGCGCCTGCGAGCACGCGTCCAAGCAGGCGCTTGCCACCGCGAAACGCCGTTGCCGTGCAGCCGACGCACGCGGCAACCACGGCGGCGAGAAGCCACCATTTCGCAGCCTGCACCACGCCGAACACGTCGTCGAGGTGGCTTACGGCATCGGGCGTGAGCACGTAGCGCTCGCTCGCCGCGTCGAATGCCGCTTCAAGCGTTGCGATCTGCTCGTCGGAAAGCTCGCCTGCGGCATAGTTCGCCGTCGCATCGATCTTGGGAGCGCCCTTGCCAGCCGTGCCGGCGAGCGCCTCTTGCGCATTGATCGCGGCGATTGTGGCGTACACCGCGGCTTTGTCGTTGTCGTCGATGGTGTAGCGCTTCGTTTGCACCGCAGCCGCAACGAGCTCGTCTTTCGTGAACGGCGAGGCGTCGTCGGTCGAATAAGCACTCGCAAGCGCCTTGGTGGAAACGTCGGGCACGGCGCAGGCCGCAAAGCCGGCCGCAACAAGGCTCACGGCCAACGCCACCGCCGAAATCACGGCCACGGCGCTCGTCACGATGCGCGCCGAAGACTCGCTATTCGCCATGCTATTCATCCACCCAAATGGTCGCGGCGGTAATGCCGTGCGTCTTCTTGCAAATAACCGGCTCGGGCCCCAGTCGGCTGAACACGCCGGTGAAGCGGCCGTTGTAGATGTACAGGCCTTCCATATTGTTGTACGGCGAGGGCTCTACCGTGGCATCGGCCTCGGTACCATACAGCGGAATGGCGAGCGTCTTGAACGGCGTGCAGTAACGCTGGATCAAAAACGGCGCGCCCGCCTTGCTATCGACGTGCGCGTCGACGATTTCGACCCACTGTTCGTCGGTATAGTTCGAGCCCGCGAACACGTCTTTGGAGCCGTACGCGTCGGTCGGCTTGATGATCCAGTTTTCGCGCGTGGCCTTCACATTGTGTTCAGCCACCACATCGCTTGTCAAAAACGAGGTGAACGGCACCGTGTCGCGCACGAAAGCGTTTTCTTCGTCGGTGAGCAACGCCTGCGTTTCGGGCATATGAAGCACCTGGAAGATTTGCTTGTCGTGCACCAAGTGGCCCGCGAAGCTGCCGATGAGCGCCACCTTGCGCTCGCGCACGGCCGAGATAAGCGCCTGGGACGCTTCCCAGTTGTCGATGATGTCATTGGTCACGCTGCGGCGCCAAATAGCATCGATTTTCGCATTGTCGCGGCCGTAGAACGCCTTCTTGCCAATAAGCTCGCCGTTCTCGAACGTCAAATCGCGCACGTCATATACCGAGCACTCGATGCCGCGCTCGGCGAACAGGCCCGCGAAGATCTTGAACTCTTCGGTAATGGCGTTTTCCAAGAAGTCCACAATCGCGACGTGCGGATTGGCGACCTTCAAATCGTAGGTGCCATAGATTTTGAGGAACTCGTCGACCCAGCCGGCGAACAGCTCTTCATTGCACGTACGAACCTTGTGGGCTGCGGCGAACGCCTTGAAGGGTTCGGAATTCACGATGCTCGCGGTGATTTCGCGGTTCTCGTTCATGCCCGAAGAACCGTCGGCGTTGAATTCACAGAACTGCGCCGACATGTCGTCTTCATTCAGGAACAAGTCCACACGCGCGAACGGCAGCAGTGCATCGTAGCCGCGCGGCAGCAAAATGAGCTCCACCAAGCGCGGGTCAATATCGTACACATGGCGGTAGCTGGGGTTTTCCAAATACTCGCGCATGACCTTCGACAAAATCGAATAGGTGGTTTCAGCGATATACGCGAAACGCTCGTGCGTCTCGCGGTTGTACAGGCGCGGCACGTACGACGAGTCGACCACCTCGTGGTGATAAATCGCCGTTGAATTGTTCATGTGCTCGCGCGCAGCAAGGCGGCCCTGCGCGTCGCCGCCACGTTCGGCGACAAGCGCGAGGTATTCATCGGTGAGCTGGGCGTTAGTAGGCATGAGCTCTTCCTTCTTTCTGTCGTATACGCGCCTAGCATACGACAAGCGCGCGAAGCAACGTGAAACGCGTGCGCATTCTCCCAAAGCGCACCATATCTGGCGAGCGGTCGCGCTATTATGAAAGCTCCCAATAAGCATATTCAGGAAGGCGCGCGCGTGAACAAAACCCAAGAAGATACCCCGAAGCCGTCATGGGCGCGCATCGCCGGCTTCGCATGCTACCAGGGCTTTGTATACGCCGCTTTCTATTTGGGCACGAACCACCAAATGCAGCTCGGCCCCTTTTCGGTGGAGCGTGCGGAATTGCTGCTCACGCTCGCATTTATGGTTGCCGCTTTCATTGGCGAACGCCTCGCGCCCGATGTCGCCGAACGCGCCCTATCGCGCAGCGGCACGCTTGCCGCGTTCGCGGCGTTCATGAGCGCCGGAGCCGCCATTTCGGCCGCGCCCGGCACCACCGCGGCCGAAGTTGCCGCAGAAGGCCTGCTCATTGGCGCGCCAATGGCGCTCACGCTCATGGCCTGGGGCAAAACGCTCGGCGCCAACCCGCCGCGCCTCGCCGCCACCGAGATTTTCGCCGCCACGGGCATCGCCGCCGCATGCTGTTTCGCGCTGTGGTTTGCGCCAGAAGAAATCGGCTTGGCGCTTCGATGCGTGCTGCCATTTGCAGGCGTGGCGTTCATGGAAATCGCCCGACATGAGCAAAGCGGCGACACGCCAGAAACGGCACAGCCTCCCATCATTAAACCAGCGCGTGCTCGCGCGCTTTCCGCACGCATGCTCACAGGCGCCCTCATCTTTGGCTTGGCTGCGGGCTTCGTTGAGGCCTACCGAAGCGACCCTGGCTCGCTTTCCACGCCCACGCTCCCCTATGCTATGTTCATCGTGGCGCTCTTCTGCGGCGGCGTTTTGGAAACGCTGCGCGCGGCGGGCGAACGCGACACGTTCTCGGCGAGCTATCGCATCGCGTTCACACTCATGCTCGCGGGCTTTTTGTTCGCGCCCGTGCTCGGGAACGTCGATATCACGGGCGACGCCATTGTGCTCGCGGGCTACCTGGGCCTGTGCGCGGCCTTCGCATCGCTGTTCTGCGCGAGCGCCCAGCTCGAAGGCGCAAGCTGCGCGCTCGCCTTCGCGCAAGGGTTTGCGGTGCTCTATGGCGGCGAAGCGCTCGGCATTTTCCTCGCAAACGGCCTCGACGCCGTCAATTCGCTGAACACCACACCTTATGCAGCCATGGCCACCGCGGGCCTCGCCATGGTGTGCGCCTACGTGTTCCTGTTCACCGAGCGCGATTTCAGCGCGCTCTCCCGCGCGGTCGACACCGTCGCCGTCGACAACACCGAAGATGTGAAAAAGGCAATCGCCCAGGCGGCGGCGCTTTCGGCGCGTGAAACCGAGGTGCTCTCGCTCGCGCTGCGCGGCCGCACCAACGAGCGTATCGCGCAAGAGCTGTTCATCGCGAAAAGCACCGCCGATACGCACCTTCGCCGCATCTATTCGAAATGCGGCGTGCACAGCCGCCAAGAGCTGCTCGACTTAGCCGAAAAAACCGCCGCCAGCCTGCGATCGCGCGAATAGGAGCAGCTCATGGGGACACCTGAAAAGATGAGCGAAAACGCCCGCGCGATGCATTCGATGGCGCCTAAGCAAAAAACGCAGAAGTTCATGGCCGATTTCTTGCGTGAGACGCAGGAAAGCTTCATCGAAGTGCCGTTCTGCCCCGTAGACAGCCTCGTGCTTTCGTCGCTCGTGTATTTAAACCTCGACGAATACCGTTACGGAAACGTGCATGGCGTAGAAAGCGTGCCTGTAATCGACATTCTTCGTTTCACGCCGCTGCAAAGCATGCTCTCGGGCGGCTGGCTCGAAGATGCCGAAGAGTTGCCCGAATTCCTGCGCGCGCTCGCGTGCAGCCGCCGCTATGCCGATTTAAGCGTGAGCCTGTTCGCGAACGAGACCGCCGAAATTATCGAGAAGCAGTTCTGCGCGTGCACGTTCACCGTGGGCGCAAAGGACGGCGCCCCTTTGGCATACTTGGCGTTCCGCGGAACCGACGGCACCATCGCGGGCTGGAAGGAAGACTTCAACCTGAGCTATATGCCCGTGATTCCCTCGCAGAAAACCGCGACGGCATACGTGTCGGGCGTACTTTCTGCGCTGCAGAGCGACATGCCTATATATGTGGGCGGCCACTCGAAGGGCGGCAACCTCGCCGAATTCGCCGCGCTCACTATCGACGAGGGCGGCTACGCGCGCATCAAGCGCGTGTTCAACCACGATGGCCCGAGCTTTCTGGAAGCGCCCTCACCGCGCATCGACGAGCCCGAATTCCAGGCGAAGCTCGACAAAACCGTGCCCGAGTCTTCCGTATTCGGCATGATTCTGGAAAGCCGCGACGACTTCCGCATTGTGCAGTCGAACGCGATGGGCTTCTTCCAGCACGTGCCGTTCACCTGGATTGTTGACGGGTATGACTTCAGCACGCAGCGCACGCTGAACAACAGCGCGAAAATGTTCGACATCACTCTTGATCGCTGGCTGCGCAGCTGCTCTCAGCACGAGCGCGAAGTGTTCATAGACACGATGTATGACCTCATTACCTCGAGCGACGCGAAAAGCTGGGCCGATTTCCAGAGCAGCTTCATGTCCAGCATGGCAACGTTCATGCGCGACGGCCGAAACCTCGACGACCAAACCAAGGAAGTCATGGCGCATGCCATTAAGAACCTGGGCGATGTGGCCGGTCACACGCTGCGCGAACGCCTGGGCGCAACGATTGAACGCATGAAGGAAGCCGTGCCGTTCATCGACACCGAACGCGATGACACGCAAAGCACGCGCAGGAAGAACTAACGAGACCTCGAAAGAAGAGACCGTGGAAAGCACTACCAAACCTGAATACCAGAAATTCACCGTGAAAATGGCCGTGCAATTGGCCGCTCCGCACACCTGGCCGGCAGCAATCCTGCCCGCGCTCGTCGCAACGAGCGCCGCCGCAGCCACGGGACACGCGATTTCGCCGATCATGACGTGCGTGCTGCTCGCGATTTGCATTCTTATGCAGGCCTCGGTGAACACGTTCAATGATTACTACGACTTCGTGAAAGGCACCGACTCGGCCGACGACGACGTTGAAGTGAGCGATGCCACGCTCGTGTACAACAACGTGAATCCCGCGTGCGCGCTGCGCCTGGGCATTGGGTTTCTGGTAGCGGCGTTTCTGCTGGGCGCCTACGTTATTTGGCAAGCTGGCTGGATTCCTTTGGCGATTGGCGTTGTGGGCGCTGTGTTCGTGGTGGTGTATTCCGCAGGCAAAACGCCCGTTTCCTACCTGCCCATTGGCGAGGCCGTGAGTGGCGGCGTTATGGGCGGCCTTATTCCGCTCGCGTGTTACCAGGCGCTCACAGGCGATTTGAACTGGCTCATGCTGCTGTGGGCCGTGCCCGAGATTATTGGTGTGGGCCTGATTATGATGACGAACAACACGTGCGACATTGAGAAAGACATTCCCGTTGGCCGCCAGACGCTGCCCGCGAAGCTTGGCCGCGAGAAGGCACGCAGCGCCTACCACGCGCTCGTGGTGGCGTGGCTTGCAGCGATCGTGGTGCTCGTGGGCGTGTTTTTCACGGGCGGCCTTATCGTGGTGCCGTTCATGCTGCTCGCCGCCATTCCGCTGCTGAAGGCGCTGTTCGCCAACCCGCTCAATTCACACTCGCGCATTGGCGCCATGGCTCAGATTTGCAGCCTGAATATCGCTTTGGGCGCATTCTACGCGGCAGCGATTCTTGCCAGCTCAGGAGTTTGTTTTACGCTGTAAGGAAGATAACGCGGAAAGAGAGTCAAAAGCTTTACTGCGTAAATTATCGCTCGATGCATCGTCTATGCATGAGTGCCCTAAATACGTCACAACACAGCCGATTTTTTCGGCTTCGATTAATTCTTGATATCGACGAATTCAGTTGGCTCAAAATGAGCGAGTTCGCTTTGCACGGCGTCGAGCAGCTCTTGACGTCCATGCACGTCGAATTTGCGATAGATATGCGAGATATGAGTCTTTACCGTACCATCGGACAAATACAACGCTTCACAGATATACGGCCGACTACGACCCTGTGCAAGGAGCATGAAGACGTCCGTTTCTCGCGCGGATAGACTGTGCGATTTTGCTATTTCCGCATGGCATAAAGCCAAGCGACGCTCGAGAGACTCACCCTGCTGATCAAGCGGCAGATTCGGCGACGAGGCATCAGAAGCCTCATTTCGATGAGAGACACCCTCCGCCGTAAACGAAGAACCCGACGAAGGAATTCCTATAAATTGCTCGATCTCGAGCGGACGAGTGCTCATTGGGCGAATAGCGGCAACCATAACGAGAAAAATGGCGATTACCATAAGCGGACGAATGTCCATAGTGGCATCTTGCGCCAAGAAGATCCAGGGAATCGCGAGCAATCCAAAGGCAGAATCGCTTACGCCCTGAAAGCACCAAGGAGGCAAATCGCTGCTTCGTATTGCCGCAATAATCAAGGTGCCGCTCAGCAAATGGCCAAATAATTCAACCGTTAAATACAACCATTCGAAAAACTGAGCATAGCCTGGGACTTCAAGAAACGAATCTTGCAAAACGTACAGAACAAAACCCGCTGCCAAAACCAAAAACGCAGGCTGAAAACGTACAAGCATCTGATTATTGCTGTTGCGTATGAGGGTCAAATAAGCAAATGCGAACAAAACGAGCCCGACCACAGCATACCCCATAGCGCTTGACACGGGAGACCCCGTAAAACCCGCACCCCATAAACCAAGATGACTTGTACCGCGAAGAACAGCAAGCATCAAAGAAACAGCGATAAGTAAGAATAAGAGGTCATAAACACCCTGTTTTGAGAGCGTTTTGCGTGCGCGATATTCGGAAAGCGCAGTCGAATCGCACCGATTCAGCACGATAAGGCACGCAAACACGCATACTGGAAGCAGTGCAGCGAATACGATTTGAATATCCCGAGGGAGAACTATTGTCAACTGCGACCCAATCACGGTTTTAAGAAACAATGCCGCCGCAACAGCAGCCACCGCAACAGATAGGCATCGAACTTTTGCAAGCTGACAATAAATGAGCATCGTGGCCGCGTAATACCCCACTCCGCATAGAAAAAGCCCGACGATAGCGGCGACTTCCGCGAGCAAAGAAGCCTGCGCATACGCAAAGCCATAAAAAATTGTTCCCACAACTGAAATAGCGGCAGTAAAACGTGCTGGCATCAATGACGGCGACATACCGTATTTCGCCAAAGGAACGGACAAAATCGCAGCAACCGTAAATCCAACCAAGAAGAACAAGCGAGAATTTCCAAGCGAGGCAATCATAGAGGCAGACGGCTCAAAACCTAAACCATGCCCAAGAATATCCGCCCAAACCACCACGAGCATCATGCCTGCCGCAGAAAGAAGGGGCACGAACGCGTCCGCATTCAACCAGCCCGACTCATTCTCTGCGTAACCCGAGCGTTTCAAAAAACCCGGAATACACGGTCCTCCGCCAAATAGGCGACCGAGCGTATTTCCCATATGATTCTCCGCCTCAATATCTTAATCAAATCGCATGGCAATACGCACCACGATCAAACGCGCATGAAAGCGATTTGCCCCCCTTTCGCCATTATAAGCCTGATCCACG
>CAKUEV010000041.1 GCA_934646845.1 uncultured Slackia sp. | reverse complement strand
TTATTCTACCAAGACACGCAAATCCCCGCTCGCTTCGCTACGAAACAAACACTGCACTGAACAGAGCCTGAAAAGCAGCGTTTGCGCCCAGGGAAAGAATGGCTCGCAAAATGCGTCGCGTTCGCCGCGGCACCCCGAGGGGCTCCCTGGAACCGTCTGCGTTCAAACATGACCTTATTCAAAAACGAAACGCAGCCAGGCGAGCGCATAGTGAGCGCAGCGAACGGTAGCGAGCCGTGGTTCCGGGGAGCCCCTCGGGGTGCCGCGGCGAACGCGAAATCGCGAGCAACCATCGCTTCAAATTCCACGCATAAGAAAAGGCCGGGCATAAACCCGGCCTTGAACAAGCGACGCTGCGACGCGCTATTTGCGAGAGATAGCCTTTTTGGCTGCCTCGGCGATGGAAGCTGCATCCATATGGAATTCCACGAGCAGCTCCTCGTAGCTCGCCGACGTGCCGAAGCAATCCTGCATGCCCACGCGCTCGAGCGGAGCGGGATACTTTGCGGCCAGGCATTCCGCGACGGCGCCACCAAGGCCGCCGATAACGGAGTGCTCTTCAGCGGTCACGATGCAGCCCGTCTTCTCGACCGACGCCAAAATGGTGTCTTCGTCGAGCGGCTTCACGCAGAATGCGTCGATGACCTCTGCGGAAATGCCTTCGGCAGCGAGCAGCTCGGCGGCCTTCAGGGCCTCGTCGATTTCGACGCCACAGGCGACGATGGAAACATCGCTGCCATCGCGCAGCACGTATGCGCGGCCCATTTCGAGCTCTTTGCCCGGCTCATAGACGCACGGCACCGAGGCGCGGCCCATGCGTACATACACGGGGCCCGGCGTTTCGGCGGCCAGCTTAATGGCGGCTTTCGCGGCATAGTAGTCGGCGGGAACGAGAACGCGCATGTTCGGCAGCACGCGCATAAGGGCGATGTCCTCGACCATCTGATGGCTGCCGCCGTCGGGGCCTACAGAAATGCCGGCATGCGTAGGGGCGATTTTGACGTTCAGGTTCGCATAGCACACGGTGTTGCGAATTTGGTCGTACACGCGGCCAGTGCCGAACACGGCGAACGAGCCGGTAAAGGCCGTGTGGCCCGTGAGCGAGAGGCCGGCGGCCACGCCAACCATATCCTGTTCGGCGATGCCGACGTTCACCAGGCGCTCGGGATGCGCAGCGCCCAGCTTGTTGGTGGTGGTAGAACCAGAAAGGTCGGCCTCAACGGCTACGACGTCAATGCCCTGTTCCACCAATTCGACCAGCGTCTCACCGTAGGCGGCGCGGGTTGCTTTTTTCTCTGCAGCCATTATTTAGCCTCCTTGTTCGCGGTGAGTTCGGCGAGAGCCTGCTCGGTTTGCTCAGCGTTCGGCGCCTTGCCATGCCAGCCAGCCTGGTCTTCCATAAAGGAAACGCCCTTGCCCTTGGTGGTTTCGGCGACGATCACGCACGGCTTGCCGCCGCGAGACTCCTTGGCGCTTTCAAGCGTGGCGAGAATGGCTTCCATGTCGTTGCCGTCGCACTGGAACACCTGCCAGCCAAACGAGCGGAACTTGTCGCCCAAGTCTTCTGGCGAGCATACGGTTTCGATGCGGCCGTCGATTTGCAGGTGGTTGTGGTCGACGATGGCAACCAGGTTATCGAGACCCTTGTGAGCCGCGAACATCGCAGCTTCCCACACCTGGCCCTCTTGGCATTCGCCGTCGCCCATAAGGGTGAACACCGAAGACTCAGAACCGTTGAGCTTCAGGCCGAGCGCCATGCCGGCAGCGATAGAGAGGCCCTGGCCGAGCGAGCCCGTAGATGCCTCAACGCCCGGAAGCTTCCTGCAATCGGGATGACCCTGAAGGCGGCTGTGCAGCTTGCGCAGCGTGGCGAGCTCTTCTTTCGGGAAGTAGCCAGCCTCGGCAAGCGTGGCGTAAAGCGCCGGCGCCGCATGGCCCTTCGAAAGAAGGAAACGGTCACGGTCTTCGGCCTTCGGATTTTCCGCATCGTGCTTGAGCACGCCCCCGAAATACAGCGCGCACATAATGTCTGCCGCCGAAAGCGAGCCACCCGGATGCCCGCTTCCCGCTTCGGCCACCATTTTCACGATATCGACGCGGATATCGCCGGCCATGCTCTTTAGCTCTTCGAGATTCACGACGCCCCTTTCTGTCGTTCAAGAAAAAAGCGCCCCGCATGCGCGGGACGCCTCATCACGCAATTGATTGCATCGTATCGCAAATTCGCGTTTCGGGCTATTGGGATACGCGCCAACGATGATAGCCCACAACGAATTCATCGATATCGCCGTCAAGCACAGCATCGACGTTGCTCGTTTCGACGCCGCTGCGCAGGTCTTTCACAAGCTGGTACGGATAGAGCACGTAGTTGCGAATCTGGCTACCGAAGCCGTTTTCCTGTTTTTCGCCACGAATGGCATCGAGTTCGGCATCACGCTTTTGGCGCTCAAGCTCGTACAACCTGCCGCGCAGCACCTTGAACGCGGATTCCTTGTTCATAAGCTGGCTTTTCTCGTTTTGGCACGTAACCACGATGCCCGTGGGAATATGCGTGAGTCGCACGGCCGAATCGGTGGTGTTCACGCACTGGCCACCTGGACCGCTCGAGCGGTATACGTCGACGCGCACGTCGTTCGGGTTCAAATTCACCTCGATGTCGTCGGACATCACGGGCATGACCTCCACACTGGCGAACGTCGTTTGGCGGCGGCCCTTGATGTCGGTCGGCGAAATGCGCACGAGTCGGTGCACCCCATGCTCACTGCGCAGCATGCCATAGGCGTTTTTGCCTTCCACCTGGAACACCGCGCGATCAAGGCCAATGCCCTCGCCCGGCACCACATCGAGCACTTTGAGCTTCCATCCCTTTTTCTCGACGTATCGCGAGTACATGCGATAGAGCATGTCGGTCCAGTCCTGCGCCTCGAGCCCGCCTTGGCCAGGGTTTACCGACACGATGGCGTCAGAGGAATCGAGGTCGTCGGCGAACCAGGAATCGATTTCGAATTGATCGAGCATGGAATCGAGGCGCGAGAGGCACATCTGAACCTCGGCGGCGAAGCCTTCGTCTTCATCGGCGAGTTCATCGGCAGCGCGCGCATCGTCGAGCAGGCCGCACGCGACGTCATACGCATTGAGCGTGTCGCGCAGATTGCTCGCCTTCTTCGAAACCTCTTGCGCCGCAGCCGCGTCATCCCAGAAGCCCGGCTGCGCCGCCTTATGGTCGAGATTGACGAGCTCGGCTTGGGAGTCCTCGATATGCAGGTATTCATGCGCCGCAGCCAAACGCTCGGCAACATCGTCGATATTCAGGTTTTCTTTCTCAGCCATAGCTCAAACCATTCAGAATTCAAAAACAGCATTTCGGCAGCGCGCCCCAAGGCGAGCGCGCAAGCCCTGATACAAGCAACGGCCCGACGATGCATCGGGCCGAGCAAAAGCAGATATCGTTCCAACGTCGAATTCAGCAGAAAGCGATGCAATTCGAATGCGACCAGCGCCTCGCTGCGATATCGGCCGTCAAGCGGCGTACGACATCCGTCACCGCGCCGCCCCTCTAAGCGGCGCGATATTGTATCACCTATTGAAACCGTGGCACTTCTTGAACTTCTTCCCGCTTCCGCACGGGCAAGGATCGTTGGGCTTCACGTTCACATAGGGGTCGGAATCTTCGTCTTTACGATACGTCTTCGGCTTCGCCGTCGCCGCGGGCTTCGGCGGCTGGCCAGCGGCTGCCTGCGCGGGACGCGTGCCGCGACCGGCGATGGTGTTTTCGGAAAGCGCAGCCTCGGGCGAGGAATAGCTCACCTTGCCATCGAGGGGTGACGATTCCTCCTGCTCCACGGGGGCGGCGATGCGCAGGCGCAGCAGCGTGCGCAGGAAGTCTTCGTACATCGAAGTCGTGAGCTCCGAGAATGCGCGATGCGCTTCCTCTTTATACTCGACGAGCGGATCGCGCTGGCCGAAGGCGCGCAGGCCAATGCCCGTCTTCAAATAGTCCATCGCCTGCAGGTGGTTCATCCAACGCACGTCCATAATGCGCAGCATAACCTGGCTTTCGAGCTGGCGCATCGCATCGGCTCCAAGGGTTTCTTCCTTGGAGCGATACGTGCCCATGAGGTATTCCTCAAGGGCGTCTTCGAGAGCCTCGGGGTCGTCCTCATGATCGACTTCCTCGGCCTTGAAGGAAGCCTCGCCCGTCATGTTCGCCGCCCACATGTCGACGGCCTTCATGTCCCAGTCGTCGCTCGGCAGCTTGGCCGGGCAATTCTCGTCAATCACGGCATCGACTTCGTCGTCGACGATTTCCTCGATACGAGAAGACAGATCTTTGCCGTCGAGAATCGCGTTGCGCTCCTTATAGATGGCGTTACGCTGCAGATTCATGACGTCGTCGTATTCAAGCACGTTTTTACGGGCGGCGAAGTGCATGGCCTCGACCTGGCGCTGGGCGCTTTCGATAGCCTTGGTCACCATGCCCGCTTGAATCGGCATGTCGTCAGTCGCGCCGGTTTTTTCCATCATGTGGCTGATGGAATCCATGCGGTTGCCGCCGAACAGGCGCATGAGGTCGTCTTCGAGCGAGAGGTAGAACTGCGTGAGGCCCGGGTCGCCCTGGCGGCCGGCGCGGCCACGCAGCTGGTTGTCGATGCGTCGGCTCTCGTGGCGCTCGGTGCCGATAACGGCCAAGCCGCCCGCACGGCGCACCTGCTCTTGCTCGCGCTTGCACGTTTCCTTCGCCTGGGCGAGCGCCGCATCGCGATCGGCCTGCGTGGGAACCTTCAGCTGGTTCTCGCCTTCCTGAACCTCGGTCTCGGAGGTTGCCTCGGGGTCGAAGCCGCGCTGGCGCAACACGTCGTCGGCAAGCACCTCGGGGTTGCCGCCGAGCAAAATGTCGGTACCACGGCCAGCCATGTTCGTCGCGATGGTCACAGCGCTCAGACGGCCCGCCTGCGCGACGATATGCGCTTCGCGCTCGTGGTTCTTCGCGTTCAAGGTCTCATGGGGAATGCCGCGCTTGTCAAGCAGGCGCGAGAGCTTTTCGGAGCTTTCGACCGAAACGGTGCCAACCAAGCAAGGCTGGCCCGCCGCATGGCGTTCCTGCACGTCGTCGGCCACGGCTTGATATTTCGCCTCAATGGTGCGATACACTAGGTCGTTTTCGTCTTTACGAATGACCGGCTTGTTCGGCGGAATGGCCACGACGGGCAGCTTGTAAATCTGGCGGAACTCGGCGTCTTCGGTCATGGCGGTACCCGTCATGCCCGAGAGCTTGTCGTAGAGACGGAAGTAGTTCTGCAGCGTGATGGTCGCGAGGGTTTGGTTCTCTTCGCGAATGCGGACGTTTTCCTTCGCCTCCATCGCCTGATGCAGGCCTTCCGACCAGCGGCGGCCTTCCATGATGCGGCCCGTGTTCTCGTCGACGATCTTCACTTCGCCGCCCACTACGACATAGTCGATGTCGCGATGGAACATGAAGTGGGCCTTCAAGGCCTGCTGCAAGTGGTTCGCAAGCTGGCCCGAAGGGTCGTCATAGATGTCGTCGATACCCAAGCGGGCCTCGATTTTCGCCAAACCGGTCTCGGTTGCGAAGATGGTCTTCTTCGCCTCGTCGAGCTCGTAGTCTTCGTCGCGAACCAGGCCGAACATCGCCTGGGAGAACTTCTTGTAGGTATCGGCGGCCTTCACGCCTGCGCCAGAAATGATGAGCGGCGTGCGCGCCTCGTCGATAAGGATGGAGTCGACCTCGTCGACGATGGCGAAGTTGTGGCCGCGCTGCACGCGGGCGCTCGCGCGGGTCACCATGTTGTCGCGCAGGTAGTCGAAACCGAATTCGGCATTGGTGCCATACGTCACGTCGGCCTTATACGCGGGAATGCGCTGGGGCTGACGCATGCCATTTTGCACCAGGCCCACTTCCATGCCCAAGAAGCGATACAAACGACCCATCCACTCGCTGTCTCGACGAGCGAGGTAGTCGTTCACAGTAACGATATGCACGCCTTCGCCGGAAAGCGCATTCAAATAACCGGCGAGCGTAGAGACGAGCGTTTTGCCTTCGCCAGTTTTCATTTCGGCGATCTGGCCCTCATGAAGCGCCATGCCGCCAATGAGCTGCACGTCGAAATGGCGCATGCCCATAACGCGCTGGCCGGCCTCGCGCACCGTGGCGAACGCCTCAGGCAGAAGGCTGTCGAGGCTTTCGCCATTCGCCGCACGTTCCTTGTAGGCGGCGGTAAGAGCTACGAGCTCGGCGTCGGTGAGCGCCTGCATGGACGGCTCGAGCGAGCCGATTTTGTCAACGAGCGATTGGTAGCGCTTGAGCTGCTTGCCCTCGCCAAACGTGAGGAGCTTCGAAAGAAATCCCATGGTCTTCCTCATCTTGCCCACGAACGCATGTGGGCGGCATCGATTTTCGAATGATATGCGCGAATATACGCGCAGCTATACACGTTCGGCAACTTTACCACAGCGAACAGGAGCAAAAGCAAACGGGCATCAAGCCAACAAAGAACCGTCACCCAATAGTTTCATTCGGCCGACTTTTGCATCGGCTCTTTCCCATTGAGCAGCTCGCAGTACATTTCCCGCATGCGATCACCTGGGTCGATGCCCAATTCCTCGGCAAGATGCTTCGCGCACAGCCGATAGGTTTCCATGGCCTGGACGCGCTGACCGCTCGCCGCCTGGGCACGCATAAGAGCATAGGCGGCATCTTCGCGGCTGGGACACGCATCGGCCGCGACCTCGGCAAACCACAGCGCCGTATCCGCTTCGCCCGCATCCACCAGCCGCAACGCCGCAGTAACGTACGCGTCGATCCGTCGCGCGCGATACTTCGAGCGCATGGCGTCGATGAAAGCGTTCTCCGTTTCAGACGGAAGCAGATCGCACGAGAACGCCTCCTCCATCTTCTCGAATACGGCAAGCCACGCGCGGGCGTTGGGCTCGTCGAACAGAAGCGTACGGCAGAGCGCATCGAATTCGTCCACGTCGCTTTTCACATAGCGCGTATCCACCATGACGCTCGCGCGATGGCGCACAAGGTAGGGGCAATCTTCGTCATGCTCGGCGCCGAGGGCTCGGCGAAGCCGGCACCACAGCGAGTAAAAGTTGTTCGTGGCGCGCTCGGCCGTCGCATCGGGCCACATAATGCGAAGCAATTCGGGCCGCGCGATTTCCTTCCCGCGAAACAGCACGAGCACGGCCAACAGCGTTTTCGTACGCTGCTTCGCGAACAAATGGGGATCGACCGCAGCCCCGCCAATGGTCACTTCCATTCCTCCGAATATATTCACGCGCATCTCGGGAATAACGGCGGGGCGAGGACTCTGCATGGCGTAATCGCTCATAGCCGCCTGCGTTGGCGCAAGGCTCGGCCGAACTCGAACGCGCCGCTGCTCGGCAAGCCCGGCCGACAACACGTCGCATGCGTGCTGGCGACTGGGTGAAAGAGGCACATCCCCGCCGGATCCCACAACGGCCGCAACCAAAATCGCCTCGCACAACGTCGCCTCCTCGGTCGAATCGACCATGCGATCCACAAGCGCGCGAGAAGCCGAAAGCGCCATGGCGAGGTCTTCCCCGCTCGCACGGCGAGAGACGCGCCTCAACAGCGTCGCGCAATACACCGCCGCCGTGCGCAGCACATGGGTATCGACGCCCGCATCGCGCAATGCCCGGCACGCCGCCGCAACATCTCCCTTATGAAGCGCGATCGCCGAGATGGCGATACGACCCGCCAATGCGTCATTCGCAAGAACCTCAACCTTGCCTGCCGCGATATTCCCGAGCGTCTCGAGCGCCGCGCTTCGCGCCGATTCGCCGCCCGCATCAAGCGCGACGAGCGCACACATGAGCGCGTCGGTCGACGATATTCCCCGCATGCCCAATGCGCGGCGCGCGACAGACGAGGCGCGCTCCCCCTCGTCGAGCACGAACAACCTCCCCGAAGCGGCAGCGACCATCGAGGCGTCGAGACCCGTGCTTCGAGCTCCCAGGCTTTCGAAAAGGTCTTGCAAGGGACGCACGCATCCCGAATCGAACAAGTGCCATTGCTGCTGCAAAATCCACGAAATTCGACGTTTGCGGGCGCAGGCTATCTGCATGATTTCGCACGCACGCGGACCCATGCCGCGCGAGGCGAGCATGCATGCAACCTTCGTCGACAGAGCATCGCGCGCGGGCGAAGTCATGGTGCGGCCGAAGGAATCGATCGATTCGCCCAAGCCCTCCACCACCTGCGCCACCTCGAACCCGTGCGCCTCGAAAGTCTCATCAGCCAAATCTATGCCCACATAGGGATAGTGCTCGCTGATAAACCGACGCGCGTCCGCTCGCACGCCACCAGAAATCGCGGACAGGTCATCGAATGACCCGGTTTGCAACGTCCCCATCACGAATACGGGAGCGCGCATCTCCGAAGGCATCTCGCCAAGGCGCATGCCTCGCAAAAACTCGCGCATGCCGTCTTGCCCGCCCCACAAAAACGCCGGAACGCGATCGCATTCACGCAGGCTTTCGGCTGCCGCCACGTGGCTTGAGGAAAGCTCGCAATCGTCAACGAGCAGATCGCGCGCACCAACAACGACGCAATCGCGCTGGGCATCGGCGATAGCGCCGAACGCGGGCGTCGTGGTAACGAGCACCTCACAGCCCGCATCGAGAAGCAGGTCGACCTCATGCGAGAAGAGCCCCAATCGCGCATCAGCCAAAAAAGGAACATCGTCGAACACCACAAGGTTCAGCTGTCCAGGACGCGAAATGAGCGTCTCCGCAATAACGCCCGCATCCAAATCGCGCAGGAAGCAGGGGCTTGTGCAATCGAGCCACTGAACGCCACGAAACGAGAACATCGACGCCGCATACTCAAGGCCCAAGCTCGTTTTCCCAAATCCCGAAGGGGCGACCACGAATCGCGCGACGTCGCGCTCTGCCACCAAGCGCTTAACGAGGCGTGGCCTCGAGTAGATCCTTTGCGGCCCAACCTTTTTCGGACGCCTGCCATTGCATGCGGCATTTTCAAGGTATCCCATGAGTCCATCTCCTCCTCTTGTCGAGTTTGCGAAGGCGCATCGTGCGTTCGCAAACGCCTGGATGTCATGCGCGGCGCACGCCACGCGATACGAGGAACGGGCACGATTCTATAGAAGGAGACACCGAGGAAAACTCGAGGGAAAAGCCAGGTAAACCACCTAAAGCGAAAAAGAAGGCGATGGAGGCGCGCAAAACCCATGCTTTGCATAAAAAGCGTGTTGCATCGCGAAGCAAAGCCCGAGGCTATTGTTTTTCCACTATGCTTTCAGCATGAATACGCAAATCGAAATAATAGCCCACTCCCCCGCTGCGACGGCAATCGGCGCCCTTGAAAAAAACGGCTGCCAGGCATGGATCGTAGGCGGCTGGGTGCGCGACACGCTCATGGGGCGCGTGCCCCATGACGCCGACATTGCGACAAGCGCGCCCTGGGAGCACACCGAGCGTTTCATGCGCGACGCCGGATACGCCGTGCACGAAACGGGAACGAAGCACGGCACCGTCACCGCCATCGTATGCGGAGAGCCCATCGAGATCACCACGTATCGCATCGAAGGCCCCTATTCCGACTCCCGACACCCCGATTACGTGGAATTCGTCGACAGCATCGAACTCGACCTCGCACGGCGCGACTTCACTATGAACGCCATCGCCTTTCACCCTACGCGCGGCATCTTCGACCCATTCGACGGCGCGCGCGACATCGAGGCCCGCACGATTCGGGCCGTAGGCGATGCACGCAAACGCTTCGAGGAAGACCCCTTGCGCATACTCCGCGCGGCGCGCTTCGAAGCGCAGACCGGCTTCGAGATCGAACCAACCACGCGTGATGCCGCATTCTCGTGCGCGCACCTGCTCGACAGCATGGCGCGCGAACGCATGGGAAGCGAATTCACCAAGCTTTTATGCGGGCCCTACGCAGGACGCGTCATCGAAAACGAATTCCCCATCGTCGTGCAAGCCATAAACGAGTTCGAGGCAACGCGAGGCTTTAAGCTGAAATCGAAACGGCACGCTTACGACTTGCTCGGGCATCTCGCCCATAGCGTCTCCGCCGCGCCGGAAGGCGAGGCGCTGCGTTGGGCCGCGCTCCTTCACGACATCGCCAAGCCCGAATCGCATCACGACCACGCGCTGCGCAGCAGCATCGCCGCCACGCGCATCATGCAACGGCTCCGAATCGAACGGAGGCAGACGCAGCAAGCCGCCGACGCGATCGCGTGGCATACAACGAGCTTCCCGCCAAGCGAGGAGGCCCTGCGCCTTTTCGTCGCCTGCCTAGGCGGCGATGTGCCCCGCGCGCGACGGGCGCTTCTGCTCCAGCGAGCCGATGCAAGCGGACATGGCCCCAAAGGGGACGCACGCGTGAGAGAAGTCGATGAAGAGCTCGCCATGCTCGACGCACTCGAACGCAGCGGAAAACCGCTCGGCGCGAAGCAGCTGGCGTTGTCAGGCAAAGAGGTTGCGGACTTGGGAAATCTTCATGGTCCGAAAATCGGAAGAACGCTCGATGCGCTGCTCGCCGCCGTCATCGAAGGCGAGATTGAAAACACCCCCGAGGCACTGCGTTCCCACCTGAATTACGCGATTGGAAACGCCGAGGAACAAATTTTTCAAAAAAAGTTGCAAAAGTTCTTGACGAAACGCTAGGAAGTCCGTAATATACCAACTCGCGCCGCAAGAGCGCACAAATCACTGGGGTGTCGTCTAATGGCAGGACAGCGGTTTCTGGTGCCGTATGTGAGGGTTCGACTCCTTCCACCCCAGCCATTTTTGGCCTGGTCGTCTAGCGGTTTAGGACGCCGCCCTCTCAAGGCGGAGATCGGGGGTTCGAATCCCCTCCAGGCTACCATGATTTCTAAAGCCCGTTCTGACGAACGGGCTTTTTTGTTGCCGCTGCGCGATGCCCTGACGGCGCATTTCGCCTTCAAGCTTCGGCTCACGTATCTTTCGATACGCTTCGCCTTGCTTTCAGGACGAACTGCACTCGCCAGGGCATCGCTCGCTGCCTCTTGTTCGACCTACCCAATAAGGGCACACCCCACCCTCTTTAGCGAGGATTCGAACCGATGAGGTGGAATTCCGTCAAGAAAACTGCCCAGTGGGCAGTTTTGAGGAATTCGCCCAAAGGCTTCGGCCCGACGCGATGCGAGCTCACCTACCACCTTCAATAACGCAACAAAATAATCTCCTCGATGAAGCAATTTATTACCTCCCCTCTTTGCGGGTTTTCCACAATCGCTTTCCGATGCCCATGCACACTGAGCGCCACTCGATCCATCGGTTTTTCCTCAAGTTTTGTTGCCGTTTTCCTCTCGTTTTCCCGCCTTAAACCCCGCTTTGCGAGCTCATAAAAAAGACGACCCCTTCTCATTTACCCGTTAAACAGGTAAGAAGGGGTCGTTCCATGATGTGAAATAGTTATCCACATATCGGCAAGCGGCATATTAAGAGCGGCAAACGGATTATGTTTAATTACCGCCCGCGATATTCCCACATGTGGTCAAGCGGGCCAGAGCCTTTTCCTAGATCGAGCTGAGCAGCAAGCGCTCCCGAAATATAGCGCTTCGCATATTCGCACGCCTCAAACACGGTGAAACCCTTCGCGAGCCCGCACGCGATTGCGCTCGAAAGAGTGCATCCCGTGCCATGCGTATTGTCGTTTTCGATGCGCTCACCTGGTAGCCAGCACGTAAACCCGCGCTCAGCTAGCACATCATCGGCATCGCTTATGCCGTGTCCGCCTTTCACAAGAACCGCAACGCCGAAACGCTCCGACAGCTCGCCCGCCGCAGCCTCCATATCGCGCTTCGTCGCTATGCC
>CAKUEV010000040.1 GCA_934646845.1 uncultured Slackia sp. | reverse complement strand
GCTCGAGCGCCCCACGGCGGGCCGCGTGCTCATCGACGGCGCCGACGTGACCGATTATTCCGGCAAACAGCTCATCGATTTGCGCCAGTCCATTGGCATGATTTTCCAGAATTTCAGCCTGTTCGCCCAGCGCACGGTGCTGCGCAATGTCACGTTCCCGCTCGAGCTGCATGGCACGCCGAAGAAGCAGGCTGAAGCTCGCGCGCTCGAATTGCTCGAACTCGTGGGGCTTTCCGGCAAGGCGAACAATTATCCCAGCCAGCTTTCGGGCGGCCAGCAGCAGCGCGTCGCCATTGCGCGCGCCCTTGCCTCGAACCCGAAGATCATGCTGTGCGACGAGGCGACGAGCGCGCTCGACACGCTTACGACTCACTCGATCTTGGGCCTTCTGCGCGACATCAATAAAGAACTTGGCGTCACCATGGTCGTTATCACGCACTCCCTTTCGGTTGCCGAGCAAATTTGCAACAAGGTGGCCGTCATCGAAGCCGGCAGCATTGCCGAGCAGGGCAAAACCGCCGATGTGTTCGGCAATCCGCAGAGCGCCGCAACGCGCCTGCTCATCGAAGCCGACCAGGGCTTCGCGTGCGCGAAAGGGGGCAACTAATGGAAGCGATCAACGCATTCGTCGCCCAGTACGGCGCCCTTATGGCCCAGGGTACGTGGGACGCCATCGTCATGACCGTGCTCTCGACGCTGTTCGCGTACGTCATCGGCATTCCCGTGGGCGTTCTGCTCGTTTTGACCGAGCCGGGCGGCCTGCACCCGCACCGCGTTTTCAACAGCGTGCTTGGCTGGGTGGTGAACATCATGCGTTCCATCCCGTTCATCATCCTTATCGTGTTCATGATTCCGTTCACGCGCGCCATCGTCGGCACCTCGCTTGGCGTGGGCGCGGCTATCGTGCCGCTTACCGTGTCGGCTGCGCCCTTCGTTGCGCGCATGGTTGAGCAAAGCCTTGCCGAAATCGACGGCGGCCTTGTCGAAGCTGCGCAAAGCTTCGGCGCGAGCACCTGGCAAATCATCAGCAAGGTGCTTCTGCCCGAGAGCATGCCGTCTTTGGTGCGCGGCCTGTCCATCACGTTCATCACGCTGTTCGGCTTCGTGGCCATGGCTGGCACGGTGGGCGCGGGCGGCATCGGCGACATCGCCATTCGCTACGGCTACCAGCGCTACCAAGACGACGTCATGGTCGTGGCCATCGTGTTGTGCGTGATCATCGTGCAAATCGCGCAGAGCATTTGCTCGGCCATCGCCCGCAAGATCGACCATCGCGTTCGCTAATCATTTTTTCGCATAGTTTTTCCAGGTCGCATGTTGGCCTTGGATTCGTGCACCCACATTGCGTTCATTTCCTTTAAGGAATTTGAATAGGGAAGGGAAGCGCCCAGGCGCTTCGAAGGTGCGAGCCGTTTGGCTCGCAAGAAGGAAAGGGTTTCGCTATGAACCTGAAAAACGTTGTGCGCATCGCTGCATGCGCCGCCGCCACGGGCGTGCTCGCCGTGGCACTCGCCGGCTGCGGGTCTTCTTCCTCGCAGCACCAAATCGCCGTTCCGTCCGACGCCACCAACGAGGCTCGCGCGCTTCTGCTGCTGCAGGACGAGGGCTTGCTCACGCTCAACGACGGCGCGGGCCTTACGGCTACCACGAACGACATCAAGGAAAACCCCTACAACATCCAGTTCGTTGAAACCGAAGCCGCAAGCGTTCCTCGCACGCTTTCCGACGTTGACGCCGCTGTGATCAACGGCAACTACGCTCTGGGCGCGGGCCTCGACCCCTCGACCGCTTTCGCTGCTGAGGGCGCCGATTCTCAGGCCGCCAAGGAATACGGCAACGTCGTTGCTGTTCGCTCCGGCGACGAGAAGTCTGCCAAGACTGAAGCTTTGCTCGCTGCGCTGCAGAGCCAGAAGGTTTCCGACTTCATTACGAGCACCTATTCTGGCACCGTCGTGCCCGTGTTCACCGTTGTTGACGACATTCCGCAGGCCACCGGCGACGACACCACCATCAAGGTTGGCGCTTCGCCCACGCCTCATGCCGAGATCCTGAACGCCGCGAAAGACCTGCTCGCCGCCAAGGGTTGGACGCTCGAGGTCGTTGAGTTCACCGACTACGTGCAGCCCAACGTCGCCCTGTCTGACGGCAGCCTTGACGCGAACTACTTCCAGCATCAGCCCTACCTCGACAACTACAACGAGGAAAACAGCACCGACCTGGTTGGCGTCGCCAAGATCCACTTCGAGGCCATGGCTCTCTACGGTGGCAAGGCCGCAAGCCTCGGCGACCTGAAGAAATAATTTCAGTCGATTCGCTTTGTCGCACGCAAGCCGCTCTTCGGAGCGGCTTGTTTTGTATTAGGCCCCTTGTTCGTGTTGCTGCTCGTGCTATTGCTTGTTGTCGAAGAGGTTTTGGTGCTGTACGATTGCCAAATCGGAAACCGCCTCGGCGGAAGAACTGTCGGCATCGTCGTTCCAATGCCATACGCCTTCCGCGTCCATATAGCCGTTCAGGTTAATCGCCGGCAGCGATTGCTTCGTGGCGTAAAGGAACGCGAAGTACTCGTTGAGCGGCAAGCCAGCCGTTTTCAGGGTGGTGGCCGCCAGATAGTTCAAGCTCGTGTCGCCGCCGTGTCGCACGTGGCGCGAAAGCTGCTCGCTGTTCGTCCACAGCATGTAGGGGGTGACGTAGCGCTGCTGCGCGTCGTCGACGGTAGGCTCTTCGTCGGAATCGCCCGTAGGCGCGAGCTGCTCGACGAATCCCGGCTGGTGATCGCCGAACAACACGACCACAATAGGCTCTTCGCGTTGCGCAAGCTTCGCCAAAAATGCCGCTAAATCGGCGTCGGCGCGCGCAATGGCCGTCACGTATTCATCGACTTCGGCCGATTCCTCGCCGTCCATGTCGACATGCATCATGTCTTCTTCCGCAATCGTTCCCGTGTCATAGCCGCCGTGGTTGGCGATGGTCACGTCGAAGATGAACTGCGGCCCTTCGCCTTCATCCATGATTTGAAGGATTTTGTCGTAGGTCGCTCCGTCCGACACCATGTCGCGGAAATATTCGGCGCCATCGAAGCTCGTGATGTCAAAGAATTCGTCGAACCCGAGCTGCTCGTAGACGCGATCACGGCGCCAGTTCTGCGCGTCGGCGGGGTGGATGGCATTCGTGGCGTAGCCGATCGATTTCAAATACGATGCCAAGTTGTCAACGCCTTCGAGGTTATAGAGCATGTAGGGGTACACGCCCGGTCCCAAAAGGCCCATGCTTGATCCCGTGAGGAACTCGAACTCGCTGTTGCACGTGCCGCCGCCCATCGCCGACACATAGACATCGCCCGTGGCAATGGCTCCCGCGTACGTCGAGAAGGGAATGGGGCCGTCGTAGCTTTCCGCCAGCTGCGGATACGTCGAAATGTCGGAATACGTTTCGTTCATGATGGCGATGATAGTGGGCCGCACATCGGGGTCGGTGGCTTCGGCGGCGCTTACCACATGCGGATCGTCGATGAGCTCGTCGACGGTTTCGGTCGCGGCTTTCTGGGTGCGAAGCTCGGCGGCGCGCGATTCGGAATACCCCTCGGGTTCGTGCGGCGAAAGCTTTTGGGCGCGCTGCGCGAAGCATAGAAGCGACCCTTGTGCCTGGTAGGAATCGAGGCTGCTCCACACGTCGACGTTGACCTTCAAGTCGTTTTCGATGTTGACCGTCGAGAAGCCGACGCTGCATGCGATAAGGGCAACGGCGCCAAGTGCGGTGTTTGCGATGGTGGCCTTGCGGGTGTGCTTGGTAGGCGGCACAACCGCAATTGCCGCGAACGCGGCGAGCATCACGGCGATGCAGAATGCGAGCGTGTTGTCGATGGCGTATTCATAGCCGCCGCCCACCGACGCCGCGGTGTGAATGGCGAGCACGTCGGAAGGCAGAACGGGCTGGCCTTTGAACTGAGCGACGAAATGATTGGCGACACCGCTTAGGAAGCATGCCACAAGAAACGAGACCATGGCGCCTTTCGTGCGCTGGCCTAGGAAGTACACCACGGCGAATATGAGCGCCAAAGCCACGAGGCTCAAAACCATCCATTGAGTTCTCATCTGGTTCAATATGGTGTTGTAGGGTGCCTCCATGAGCCAGAAGCCTATGGGCACGCATGCGATGGTCACAATGGGGCGCGCGCGGTCGAGCACGCTTGCGAACCGATCGCGCAGCTGCGAGCGAAACGCCAGGGCGAACGCGAGCAGGGCTGCGCATGCGAGGAAAAAGCACGCGATGGGCAGTGATATATGTAAAGCGAGCATAAAGTGGCTCCGTTTCTTCCAAGTCAAGGCTTGAAGGAAGCGACGAGTGCGCATGCCTTCGCTTGGGCATTGGGCGCGTTTCTGCGCGTTGTGGGTGCTTCTCGATTTCGAGAGGCCGCACGGGCTATACTTTATGAAGTACAACTCCATGCCGCCAACGTGCGCGGCACAAGCAGCCGAAATTGGTCTCGAAGGACGTATTATGCCAAAGAAAATCGCCGTAATCGACGGCAATTCGCTCATGCATCGCGCATACCACGCGGTGCCGGCCACGATGAACGCGCCCGATGGCACGCCCACGAATGCCGCGTTCGGCTTTCTGTCCATGTTCCTGAAATTCTACGAAATGGCACGTCCCGATGCTGTGGTATGCGCGTTCGATGCTGGACGTCCGGCATTCCGCATGGAGGCGCTCGAGCAGTACAAAGCCCAGCGCCCGCCGATGGACGCCGAGCTCAAGGCGCAATTCCCCGTTATCGAGCATTTGCTCGAATCGATGAACGTGCCCGTTATTCGCGTGAAGGGTTGGGAAGGCGACGACGTGCTGGGCACGGTGTCGGCCCGCGACGAAGAGCTGGGATACGAAACCCTGCTTGTGAGCGGCGATAAAGACGTCTACCAGCTCGTGACCGATCGCACGCACGTGGTTACCACGAAAAAGGGCATTACCGATGTGGCGATTTACGGCCCTGCCGAGGTCGAAGAGCGCTATGGCGTGACGCCGGCGCAGTTCCCCGACTTCTTGGGCCTGAAGGGCGATTCGTCCGACAACATTCCCGGTGTGCCCGGCATTGGCGATAAGACCGCCGCGAAGCTTCTGCAGAACTATGGCAGCATCGACGGCATCTACGACAACCTCGACAAGCTCAAAGGCAAGCAGCTGCAAAACCTTACCGAGCATAAGGAAGACGCGTACACGAGCCGCCGTGTGGCGACCATCGTGCGCGATGTGGAGTTCGACCTCGATTTGGAGGGCGTGAAATTCCCCGATTTTGACAGCGCGAAGGTCGCCGAGGCTTTTGGCGAAGTGCGTTTCAACGCCCATTTGGCCAAGGTGCTCGCCCTTGCTGGCGCCGACGAATCGCTTGCCGCGCCCGCCGCGCTCGAGCTGCCCAGCTTGGCGCCCGTCGTGGGCGACTACGCGCACGACGCGCTGAAAACCGCCATGGAGCACGACGTGTGCCTGGGCGTGGAATTCCTCGTTGAGGCGCAGGAAAGCCTGTTCACCGAGCCGCACCGCCTGTTCGTCGGCCTGCCCGATTCGGTACTCATGTTCGAAGGCGAAGACGCCCACGAGACGTTTGCGGAAATCGTGCGCTCGGGACATTTCTGCGCGCTCGATTGCAAGCGCGCGTTGCAGGAAATCTATCCGGTCGATTCCGCGGAAGCGGCGCTCATCGAGGCACCCGAAATGCACGCGGCGCGCTTCTTCGACATTGGCTTGGCCGCGTACCTGCTGAATTCCAATGTCACGAAATACGAATACGGCTCGTTGTGCGATGCGTATTTGGGCGCGGCTTTGCCCGAGTGCGAAGACGAGCGAGCGCAGGCCGCGACGCATGCCTTGGTCGCGCACCGTTTGGCCGATGCGTTGCGCGAGGCGCTTGAGCGCGACGGATCGCTCGAGGTGTATGAGCGCATCGACTTGCCGCTCGTTTCGACGCTCGCCCAAATGGAACGCGTGGGCGCGCGCATCGATGTCGACAAGCTCGCTTGTATGGCACAGGAAACCACGACCGAGCTCGAAGGGCTGCGCGCCGAGATCCATGAGCTTGCGGGTGAGGAATTCAACGTCGATTCGCCCAAGCAGCTCGGCCATATTCTGTTTGAGGTGCTCGAGTTGCCGGCGGGCAAGAAGAACTCGCGCGGCTATTCCACCGACGCGAAAACGCTCGGCAAGCTCGTGGACGTGCATCCCATCGCGGCCAAGGTGCTGCGCTATCGCGAGCTCGCGAAAATGAAGTCCACCTACCTCGACGCGCTGCCGCGCATGCGTCGTATCGACGGCCTGGTGCACACGAGCTTCAACCAAACGGTCACCACCACGGGCCGTTTGTCGTCGAGCGACCCGAATCTGCAGAACATTCCTGTGCGCACCGATTTTGGTCGCCGCGTGCGCGCTTGCTTCGTGCCGCTGCGCGAGGGCGACGTGTTCGTTTCGGCCGACTACTCGCAAATCGAGCTTCGCCTGCTTGCGCACCTGTCGGGCGATGAGCACCTGATTGACGCATTCTGCTCGGGCGCCGATTTCCACGCCAACACGGCGGCGCGCGTGTTCGGCATTCCTGTGGAAGAGGTCACCCCGCAGCTGCGCAGCCGCGCGAAGGCCGTGAACTTCGGCATCGTCTATGGCCAGCAGGCGTTCGGCTTGGCCCAAAGCCTGGGAATCGGCTTTAAAGAGGCTCAAGATATGATTGACCGCTATTTCGAGGCCTATCCTCGCGTGCGCGCTTACCTTGATGAGACGGTTGAAGAAGCGAAGGAATGCGGGTTCGCGACCACGATGTTCGGCCGCAAGCGCCATATTCCCGAACTGAAGGCGAGCAACAAAATGCAGCGCAGCTTCGGCGAGCGCACGGCGATGAACCACCCCATGCAGGGCAGCGCGGCAGACATTATCAAGCTCGCCATGAACGAGGTTGAGCGCCGTTTGGTCGCTGATGGCTTTGAGGCGAAACTCATGCTGCAGGTGCACGACGAACTCGACTTCAGCGTGCCGGCGGACGAGGTGGAGCGCCTTTCCGAAATGGTTGCAAGCGTCATGGATTCGGTTGTGGAGCTCAAAGTTCCGCTGATTGCCGAAGTGAGCAGCGGCGAGAACTGGGCCGAAGCGCACTAACGGCTGTTCGGCTGAAGGTGGCTCCAAGGGCAGGCGAGGGCGGCCGCGGGGCCGATAGAGGGCGTCGGTGTTCAAACTTGCCCTTTATTTCAAAGTTGAACACCGCCAAGCAGGCGCATAGCGAGCGCAGCGAGCGGTAGCCTGCTGTGCCCGTCATCGGCCCCGCGGCCGCCCTCGCCGGCGGAAGCTGGGCAAAGGCCCATTTGAGACCACGGCTCGCTACCGCTCCGCCCTGCGGGCTCCGCTATGCGCTCGCCTGGCTGCGCTTAACATTGAAATAAGGGCATGTTTGAGCGCAGACGGTCTCCAACGGGCCTTTGCCCAGCTTCCGCCGGCGAGAAGAGGAAAACTTGTGACGAGTCCACAAAACCCCTCTTGTCAAACGATTTTCGCGGCGTATAATAGCGGAGTTTGCTGTATTGGCGCGACTTGGCGGTAACCGTTTCCCACCGCTCACGTGCGCTGTACAAACGGCAAGCGAAGTAAACGTAGAGGTTCGCATGAGCCCCGCAAAACCAAGGAGAAACATACATGTACGCTATCGTTAAGACTGGTGGCAAGCAGTACAAGGTTGCTGCTGGCGACATCCTCGTCACCGAGAAGCTTCAGGGCGAAATTGGCGACAAGGTTGAGCTGCAGGCTATCGCTGTTGTCGACGGCACCAAGGTTGTCGCCGATCCGGCTGAGGCCGCCAAAACCAAGGTTGTGGCTACCATCGTTGATCAGTTCAAGGGCGACAAGGTCCTCGTCTTCAAGTTCAAGAAGCGCAAGAACTACAAGAAGCTGCGCGGCCATCGCCAGCTCCACACTCGTCTGAAGATCGAGAGCATCGGCTAGTTAGTTTAGAAGGTAGGTAGATTACTCATGGCTCATAAAAAAGGTCTTGGCTCCACCCGTAACGGCCGCGACTCTCATTCCCAGCGACTTGGCGTGAAGCGCTTCGGTGGCGAGCACGTCATCACTGGCAACATCATCGTTCGCCAGCGTGGCACCCACTTCCATCCCGGCGAGAACGTCGGCCGTGGCAAAGACGACACCCTGTTCGCACTGTGCGAGGGCACCGTGGAATTCACGAAGAGCACCCGCCGCAACAAGGGCTATCGCCGCTTTGTGCATGTTCGTCCTCTGACCACCGAGAGCGCTGAATAGCCTCACGCAACCAGAGGGGTTTCATAAGGGGAGGAAAAAGCTCGTCGCTTTTGCGGCGGGCTTTTTCCGTATTTGAGGTGTGTGCGCCGTATTGGCGCAGGTGCATGCGTATAATTCGAGAACACGTTTTTTTCTTGCAAGGAAGCGCACCGCAAAAGCCTCAATTCATTGGGCGTCCCATGCGGCGCGACACAGGCTTGGGCACGCGGCGCGCAGGCGGCGATATGCCCCAACGATATCGATAGGAACGCTATGTTCGTAGACAAAGTACGCATTTATGTGAAGGGCGGCGACGGCGGCGCGGGCTGCTTGAGCTTCCGCCGCGAGGCCCATGTTCCCAAGGGCGGCCCCGATGGCGGCGACGGCGGCCACGGCGGCAACGTCGTGCTCGAGGCCGACCAGTCGGTCTCGTCGCTGCTCGACTACCGCTTCAAGCATCACTTCAAGGCGACGCGCGGCACCCATGGCATGGGCAAGCGCATGCACGGCGCTACGGGCGACGACCTTATTCTGAAGGTTCCCGTGGGCACGGTGGTGCATGAATACTTCGAAGAGAAGAAGGAAACTGGCGAGCTTATCGCCGACCTTACGCACGATGGCGAGCGCGTCATTGTCGCGGAAGGCGGCCACGGCGGTCGCGGCAACATCCATTTCGTGACCTCCACGCGCCGCGCCCCCGCGTTCGCCGAACTGGGCGAACCCGCGCAGGAATGCTGGATCGAGCTCGAGATGAAGCTCATGGCCGATGCCGCGCTCGTTGGCGTGCCTTCCGCGGGCAAAAGCTCGCTCATCGCCCGCATGAGCGCTGCCCGCCCCAAAATCGCCGACTATCCGTTCACCACGCTCGTTCCGAACCTGGGCGTTGTGCAGGGCGACGAGCACAACTTCGTCGTGGCTGACATTCCTGGCCTTATCGAAGGCGCTCACCAGGGCAAGGGTCTGGGCCACGAATTCCTTCGCCATATCGAGCGCACCGCGCTCATCGTGCATGTCGTCGACATGACGGGCGGCTATGAGGGCCGCGACCCGGTGGAGGATTACCGCATCATCAACAACGAGCTTGCGATGTACGCCGATGAATTGGCGCAGCGTCCTCGCATCGTGGTTGCCAACAAAGTCGACGTTCCCGGCACTGAAGACGCCGTGCGTCGCTTGAAGGAAGAGGTGCGCAAAGACGCCATCGCTGCCGCGAACGGCAACGAATTCGCCGACGGCGTCGACGAGGCTTCGCGCGTATTCGAGATTTCCGCGCTTACGGGCAAGGGCGTCGATTCGCTCATCCATGCAATCGCCGACAAGGTGTTCGAGCTGCGCAGCGCCGCCAAAGAAGCCCAGGAGGGCGAGGTTCAGTACGACCAGGTGTGGCAGCACAAGCGCGAACAGCGCGACCGCAAATATACCGTGCGCAAGCTTTCCGATGGCATCTTCCGCGTGGAAGGCGTGCAGATCGAGCGCATGGTTGTGCAAACCGACTGGGAAAACGACGAGGCGCTGTCGTTCTTGCAGCATCGCTTCAATCGTTTGGGCCTGGAGAAGGAATTGCTCAAGGCGGGCGCTGTGAATGGCGACGAGATTCGCATTCTGGGTCGCGCGTTCGAGTTCGAGACGGCCGAGTCGACCGAAGATATCTTCGCCGAACTCGACGATTAGCATAGTGAAGGCGTGATGGGCATGGCTGCAGAAACTTCCGCAAACGCGAAGGCGTACAAGACCGCCGTTATTAAAATCGGCTCGAATACGCTGACCGACGACGAGGGCAAGTGCGACCGCGCTTATCTCGCCGATTTGGCGCATCAGGTGGCGCGCGTTCGCCGCGAGGGCTGGCGCGTGATCATCGTGAGCTCCGGCGCCATCCCGTGCGGCCTTGAAGCGCTGGGCTTGCCCTTGCGCCGTCCCGATGACATGCCCACCGTGCAGGCTGCGGCAAGCGTTGGGCAACGCGCGCTTCTTGCAGCCTATGACCAGGTGTTTTCTCCGTATGGCATGCTTACGTCGCTCGTGCTGCTCACACGCCGCGATACCGCCGACAGAAATGCGTATCTGCATGCGCGCGACACGTTCCGCCGCCTTGTCGAACTGAATGCGGTGCCCATCGTGAACGAAAACGACACGGTATCGGTCGAGCAGATCAAGTTCGGCGACAACGACACGCTTGCGGCGCTTGTCGCGTGCCTTGCGAACGCCGACCGCGTCGTTATTCTGAGCGACATCGATGGCCTGTATACGTCGAATCCTAAAACCGACCCGTCGGCTCAGCTCATTAAGCGCGTCGATCGCATTACGCCCGAAATTCTTGCCGGCGCGTCGGGCGCAGGCAGCGCTGTTGGCTCGGGAGGCATGATCACCAAGCTTACGAGCGCGCGTGTGCTTGGCGCGGCGGGCATCCCGCTTGTCATTTGCAGCGGTCGCGCTGAAGATGCCGTGGTGCGCTCGCTTGCCGACGACCCAATTGGCACGCTGTTCACGGGCGCTGATGTCCCCCATGAAATCACGCCGCGCAAGCTTTGGATCGCCCTCGGCGATTCGGTGAAAGGCACGTTGCTCGTCGATGCGGGCGCCGCTCGTGCCATCGTCGAAGACGGCGCCTCGCTGCTTGCTGTGGGCGTGAAGAACATTGAAGGCGAGTTTGAAGCGGAAGATGTGGTCGATGTGGTTGATGAGGCCGGCTTTGTGATTGCGCGCGGTCTTGCGCGCTGCTCGGCCGAATCGATGCGTTCGGGGAAAGCAGACGTCGCTGTTCATCGCGATGAACTAATCTTGTTCGAGTAGGCAATCGGGGCCGCCTCGTATGGGGGGATGCGGCTCCGCTTCGGTCAGTCCTGGCTCGCAGTTGCCGCCTCGGCTTTGGCGAGCGGCAACGCGCCCGCTCGGGCGCAGAATTGTGGGATTGAAATGCCCACTGGGCATTTCAACGTGCGGAATCTATCGGATCCGCATCTCCCATACGAGGCGGCTGCCAGGTGTTTTCTGAATAACGTTGCTGCGGCCTGGGCTTGGCGTGCGATTCCGATAGATTCCGCACGAGCAGAAGGCGCCAGTGGCGCCTTCGTCGCGAGCAGGACTGCCCGAAGCGGAAGCGCATGTCAAGCCCAGTCCGCTCAGGTCGTGCGATTGGAGACAATGATGACCTCAATCGAAGAGTCAGTTCGTGATATCGCGCTTCGCGCGCAGGCGGCTTCCCGCGCGGTGGGGCGCGCTTCGGAAAAGGTTCGCAACCAGGTGCTTTTCTCCATGGCCGCTTCGCTTCGGGGCAATATGGCCGACATTCTCGCGGGTAATAAAGTCGATATGGAAGCTGGCAAAGCCGCCGACATGTCGTCTGGCTTGCTCGATAGGCTCTTTTTGGACGAAGACCGCGTCAATGCCATGGCCGATGCCCTTGAATCGCTCGCCGATTTGCCCGACCCGCTGGGCCGTGTGCTCGAGCACCGCGAATTGGAAGGCGGTATCGACCTTACGCGCGTAAGCGTGCCGCTGGGCGTTGTCGCCATGGTGTATGAGGCGCGGCCGAACGTCACGGCCGATGCTGCGGGCATTTGTCTGAAGTCGGGCAATGCGTGCGTTTTGCGCGGCGGCTCGCAGGCCCTCCATTCCAACGCGGCAATCGTTTCCGCGCTGCGCGAAGCGGTCGTTTCCGCGGGCCT
>CAKUEV010000039.1 GCA_934646845.1 uncultured Slackia sp. | reverse complement strand
CGGGCGCGGCTCAAGGCCGTGCCGACCAAGGCCCAGCTGTCGGCGATGCTCGACGCCTCTACCCTCTCCGAAGCCCAGCGCGAGGCCGTCTTCCTGGTCTACGGCATGGGCCGCACCAGGGTTCGGGCGTCGCTCGACATGGGCGTGTCGCTGTCGTGCCTCAACAAGCTCATAGCGTCGTCGTATGACAAACTCGGGTGAAACCCGGGAAAAACCAAAGCCCCCAGCCGTGGGATGATTCGGGAAGAAACCGAACCCGCGACAGGGGGCCTTTTTATGTTCGGATACCAGCAATTCCAGCCTTTCAATCCCTACCAAGACCAGATGACGCGCATGCAGCCGCAGAGCGTCACGCGCGTGTCGGGCATCGACTCGGCGCGACAGCTGCGTCTGCCGCCCAACAGCTCCATGTTCGCGCTCGACTACGATGACCAGCACGTCTACGCCGTCTATACCGACGGGGCGGGCGTGGTGACGGCCAAGCCCTACATCCTCAAGCCGTGCGACGAGCCGCAGGAGGCGGGCAGGTACGTCACGGCAGAGCAGTTCGAGCAGTGGAAGGGGGAAATCGATGAGCGTATTTCCAAGCTACAGCAAGCCGGACCTGACGGTGATTAGCCAAGCCCTGCGCACGCAGGACCCCGCGAGGGCCAAGGCGCAGGTCGAGGGAATGCTTCAATCGGGGCAGCTCTCCCAGGCCCGCTTCGACCAGCTCGCCAAGCAGGCGAACCAAATCATGGGCATGCTGAACATCAAGTGACCATCGGCCGATGGGGTAATCGGACCTACACATATAGGAGGACGAAATGGACAACGGAATGAGCCTTTCCGACATCGCTGCGGTCACGCGCGACAATGACGGCTTCGGCGGCTCGAACGGGGCGTGGTGGATCATCATCCTGCTCCTGGCCCTTGGCGGCGGCCTGTGGGGCAATCGCCAGATGCCGAATGGTGAGCCCGTCACCGAGGCGGGGCTGTGCAGCGCGATGAACTTCAGCGACCTGCAGAACGCCGTGGGACGCCTGAGCGACAACGAGAACCTGCACATGATGCAGCTCTCGCAGGGCCTGGCATCCGTGGGCTACGAGAACCTGCGCAACTTCGCCAGCACCCAGCAGGCGGTGCAGAACGGCGATTATGCGCTCGCCCAGCAGCTCTCGGAGTGCTGCTGCACCACGCAGCGCGCCATCGACGGGGCGAAGTACGAGAACGCCCAGGGCATCGCGGCGGTCAACGCGAACATCAACGAGAAGTTCGCCGCGCTTGAGAAGAGCCAGCTTGAGCAGACCATCGCGGCGCAGCAGAACCAAATCAACCAGCTGAACTTGCAGGCGCAGATGTGCGGCGTAGTCCGCTACCCGAACGCCACCACCTACAGCGCGGGCGGCAACCCGTTCTTCGGTGCGGGCTGCGGCTGCGGCGCGGCATTCTAAACCGTCAATCTTCGGTTCGTCGGGGGCCTTCATGGCCCCCTCGTTTTAAGGAGCTAGAAATGGGTTACAAGACAGTGGGGCGCTTCGTCTACGACAGCGCCACGGCGCAAATCGTGGCCGAGGGCGGGAACGTCGTCTTCGACAACGCCACCATCTCCAACAACTGCGCGTTGTCCTCGCCTGGCGCGGGAGTCATCCGAATCAAGAAGCCGGGCCTCTACAACGTGTTCTTCAACGCAACCCCGGTGGCAACCGCCGCCGGCGCGGTCGAGTTCGCCATGCGCCACAACGGCGCGGTGGTCCCGGGCGCCAACGGCTCGGCGCAGCTCGCCGCCGTGGGCGACGTGGGAAACGTCGCATTCATGTCTCCCGTGACCGTCGAGTGCGGGGCGGGCGACACCCTGGCGTTCTTCGCCGACGCGGCAACCAGCGTGACCACGGCCGCCGCCATCGTCGAGAAGGTGGCGTGATGGAGCGCATCGGAGAGCTGGCGCGCATGATCTGCGACGAGGTGCGCGACGCCCGCAAATACGCCAAGCTCGCGCTCAAGGCCAAGGACACCTCGGCGCTGGCGGACGCCCGCACGTTCGCCGAGATTTCCAACCAGGAGCTGGGGCACGCCGACAAGCTGCACGACATGGTGGTGAACGCCATCGCCCAGGCCAAGCAGGCGGGCAAGGAGCCGCCCGAGGGCATGGAGCGCGTGTGGGATTGGGAACACGAGCGCATAATCGAGGACACCGCCGAGGTGCGCAACCTGCTGGGGATGCTGAACGCGTAAAGGGGCCGATTTCGGCCCCTTTCTTTCTGAAAAGGTGTCGTTTGGGGTGTCAAACGGGGTGTCGGGCAAAAAGAAAGAGGCCAGGTTTTGCGACCTGACCTCGTGCTTTAGAGTGGTGCGGGTGAAAGGACTTGAACCTTCATGGGGTTGCCCCCATACGGACCTGAACCGTACGCGTCTGCCAATTCCGCCACACCCGCGTGGCTTCTTGCTGAAGCGAGTTAGTACTATATCTGAAGCGATTCGTGGATGCAAGCACTTTTTTCGAAAAAATGAGATTCGAGATTTCGGGGTTGGCTGAAGAAGCAACCTCGGCACTGCGAATGAAGGCGCGGCGTTTGCGCTTGCATTCGGATTAGTTGAAAAAACAAGCGCAACGCTGCAGGTGCGAGCGCAGCGTCCTTGCACTTGTTTTTCAGCCTGAGGATTTCTGATTTCGGGAGCTTGGGGAGCCGAGCTCGGGAGCTTTATCCCTCGGGCGCCTTCCTCAAAATAAAAATGCCGACACGAAGCCAGCATTTCTTTCAACGGTTGCGGGCTTGAGGTGCCCGGTTGGTTTGGTGACTACTCGTCCTCGTCATCGTCGTCATCGAAGAAGGTGAAATCGTCATCGTCGTCTTCGACTTCGCCGCGATCTTTGAACGTTTGGCGGGTGCGCCACTCCATAATCACGCACACCAAAACCGAAATCACGAGGCCTGCAAGCACCAGGATGCCCACGCCAGCGAATGACTCGAAGAAAAAGTGGTACAGCGACTCTATGCTCATGACGATCTTCCTAAGTTTTAGATGAGTAATTGCGCCTTCGCGCTCCTGCGATTCTAAACGATTGCGCGCGGAAGTTGGGCGAGACTTGTTCATATTGCAGAGAACCAAACAACCTCGCGGAATGGGTGCGCGTGCGGGGGAATTGCGCGCTTGCGGCGCTTGGCGTGTTTTTTGGCGCATGCGGTCCGCCCTGTGCAGGCGCGTTTGTGTTTTCGCCGGAGCTTGGTGGATGGCTCAGCAAGCCCGCGCGCAGTCGCGTTCATATGCTTCTGCGGTCTGCACCGGCGGATAAAGAGGGCCGTTAGCGAGTGCGCGCCTGAAGGCTGCGGGGCTTTGCGGTACTATAAACGGCTATTGGTGAAGCAAATGCGTCGCGAAGGGAAAGGTTGGTGGGTTTTGAAGAGGCTGGGCGGTGAGATTGAAGCATCGAACCCCCGCAAGCGGGTGAAGCTTGCGCCAGCGGCCGCGTCGCTCGTGACGTTTTCTTTCGCGCTTTTGTTTTCAAGCTCGCTGTTGTATGCGGCGCTCTTCCCAGGCTTTTCCGCGCCGAGCTCGTATGCGTCTTTCCACGTCGAGAAGAGCAGCTCCGCATCGCCCGAGGGCATTATTCGCGCGCTCGTCGGCGACGGTTCGAGCGAAGCTTCTTCTTCCGATGGGAACGAGCTCTCTTCTGACGTTTCGGCATCTTCTGCGCTTACGTTCTCGAGCTTTTTCGCTTCCGCGATCCAATCGACCGAGGCGACCGTTTCGAAAAACGAATCCGTCAACTCGCAGGACCATTCATCGGACAATTCTTCTTCGGGCGATGCGTCGGGCGGCTCTGACCAATCGGGCCCTTCGGGCGGAAGCCCTGCTGGCTCAGGTGGTTCGGGCGGCGCCGATATCAACGGTTCGAGCGGCGCTGCGGCGGCGTCGGGCCTTACGGCGGCCGAAGAAAATGAATTCCACGCGTTTCTCGTGGACCGGTTCAATCAATGCGTGCAGCTTTCTGGCAGCCTGCGTGAATCTGCGGGGCATTTGAGCTACGACGTGGACTTGGGGTATTTCGGCGATGCCGCGCAATGGTATTCCGACATGCTTGTCTATGACAACTCGATCGACTCCATGAAGGCGGCGCTCAACATGAAGGTTGCCGTGGCCGAGCGTTCACGTTACTACCGCTTTTGGGAAGAAATTGAATATATGGTGAACGACTTGGGCACTATGTCGGTCGCGCTCGTAGGCCAGTGGGGGGCCGCGAAGCAATCGGGCTCGGCGAGCGCCGTGGATATCTCTGGGCCCTATGCGAGCTACCGCGCGCATGAGGACAGGGCGAGGAGCTTGGCATGAGTGGCTGGCTTTCGGGGCCGCGCGACTCGCGGCCATTGGGATATTCGGCAATCGATGGGGGCGGCGACCCTTTCGGCGGCGCTCGGGTAGTGAGCGTTTCGCATTTCGAACCGGCTGTTGGCATGCAGGGCGAGGCGCTCGATTCGTACAAGCGCCGTTTCGGCACGCTCTTCGTTGACGAGTCTACGCGCCGTCGCGGCGGCATTGGGTCGGTCGTGCGCGCGACCAATGTGCTTGGCGAGCAGTTCGCGCTGAAAACGCTCGTTATACCCGAGCGCGATGAGCGTGCGAGCGAGGCTGAATGCGAACGGTATGAAGCAGGTTTGAAAACCGCGTTTCGTCAGGAATTCGAGTGCCACAAGGCAGTTTCGGGCCTCAAGGGATTTCCTCATTTGTATGGGATGGGCGAGGTCGCGGGCACACCTGCCATCGTTATGGAATGGGTGTGCGGCGAAACGCTCGCGCATGTATGCGACGCCCTTGCGGTTGACGGGGCTGGCCGCATGCCCACGCTTGTGGCTGCTCAAATCGGCCGCGACGTGTTTGACCTGCTTGCGCACCTTGATTTCCTTGAAGGCGGCTTTGTCCATCGCGACATCTCGTTCGCCAATGTGATGGTTCGCACGTCTCGCCTTTCTCTTGCCGAGCAGGTTGAGGAAGGCTTCTTCGATGTGTGCCTTATCGACTTCGGGTCGTCGACGCCGGAAGAGATGCAGGGCTCGTCGTTTACGAGGGTCAGTTCCCTTACTCGCAAGGCGACGGCCGATTTTGCGCCGCCCGAGATGCTTACGGAGGATATCGCGGGAGTCGATGCGCTGCGCAAATCGCCCAAAATCGATGTGTATGCGACGGCGAGCGTGATATACCGGCTCGCCTGCGGGCATGCACCGTTTGACCTGGAGGCGGAAACCGCGCAGCCCGCGGCAGGTTCGGGCGATGCGGCCGATTCGAGAAGCGGAAAAGGTTCGGAAAAAAATGCCGAAGCGGCGAACTGCGCATTCTCTCCGTATCGCGTAAAAACCGAGTCCGCCCCCGCCCGCCCCGTGTTCGCGCATGCGGCGGCGGCCGATATCGCCGCAGTGCTTCTCTGCGAGCCGGAAGTGGACAAGGCTCTTCGTCGCGCGTGCTCCGATGCGGCGCAAGCCCCGAGCGTCGACGAGGTGCGCGATGCGCTCGCGTTCGTCGACGACCAGCTCGCCTCTGTGCTTTTGGCGTGCCTTTCCGCCGATCAGGGGGCGCGCCCCACGGCGCATGAGGCTTTCAACGCGTTTTCGGCATTTTGCGGCCACTATTTGGAAAACGTTGTGCTTTCGTTTCAGGGCGAGCCGCTGATCCCATGCACGTTCGATGGTTCGGGCGCGGGGTCGATGCGCGATATGTTTGCCGCGCGATTGGCAGTGCGTATCGCCGCGTGGGCGGCATCGGCGGCAGTGCTCGTGGTTGTGGCCGCGTCGGCGGCGTATTCGGTGGACGGCATGGAGGCGAGCCTCTTTTTGCCCGGCATGCAATGGCAGGGGGCGCTTGAGCCCTGGATGGTCGCCCTCGCGCTGGTCGCTCCCGCCGTGCTCGGGGTTGTTTTTCGCGGTCCGAGCCTGCATTCGCGAGCCGGCTTCATTCGGGCGAGCTTCGGCGTCGCGGCGGCGAGCGTGGTTGAGGGCTTCGTCTTGTCGAATGCGGCGGTGGCTCCGTCGAGCGCTCATGCGAGTTTGGCGGCGGCCCTTTTTGCGGCTGCTGCTGCGGCATGGTGTCCATTTGTGGCCGATTTTGCGTTGGCGATGGTATATGGCCCCGCTCGTAAGAAAATACAGGGGACTTTGCCTCCGGGCGCAGCGACTCGGGGCGCGTTTGGCGCTGCTGCGGCGGCGTTGGAAGAGCCCCAAGGCGATAGAGCGTGCAAAAATGCTTCGGATGGTCAGAATGTTTCGGCCGAGCAGAACGCTTCGGACGAGCAGGAAGAGCCGGCTGGGCAGGAAGATTCGGTTTTAGAAGACCCAAGGAAAGAAGGTGACCAGAGTGAATAACAACCCTACGCCCTGCGGCGCCCTGTTTGACGTGATGAAAAAGCACGCCAGCATCAGCTACAAAGAGCTCGCGGGCCTTATTCTGTCGAATCGCCCTCTTTCGGATGGCCGGAGCCCCATAAGCCGCGTCGGCGATAGAACGTGGATCTCGCGCTTCATCGTGCATGCGCCGGCCGGCTCGCTGCAGGAGCGTTATTTCTGCGACTATGGCGTGGCGGCGCTTCGCGTCATGGCGCGCCTTCGTTCTCGCACCAATCGTCCCATGCAGGGCCGTGATGTGCTTATCATGCTTCGCGACCATGGAATTCCCGAAATGGCGGCAGCTCTTTCGCGCATTGGCGAAGATGCGAGCGTCTTGCGCAACGTGTTCGACCGCTTGGTGTGCGGGTCGGGCTATTCCGAAGATGAGCGGGCCGACGTGGCCATGGTGCTGTTCATCTCGGCCGGTTGCATGGGAAGCGCTCGCAAGGCGGCCGCGTTTGCGCTTGAGTATGCGCAAACCTCGCACGGTGGCAGGCTCGCGGCCACGCCTGCAGTTATGATGCGCGACGATGAAGCCGAAGACGTGCGTGAAATCGAGCCGCTTCCTTTGTCGCTCGGCCTTCTTCGCGTCGTCGATGGCTACGTGAAGGGCTCGCCCCACTGGGTCGATCCCGGCAGCAAAGAGATTGAAATTGGCGCGCTTGCCTTGGGCGATGGCGATATCGCCGACGTGGGAGCGGGCGCTTCGGCCCACCACGCGCGTCTCGTGCGTGAAGGCGCGGCGTGGTTTGTGCGCGACCTTGGGTCCACGAACGGCACGGAAATCGTGAGCGGCGCCACGGGCGAGCGCGCGGTTGTGCATGAAGGCGCGATGTCGCGGCTGAGCGCGGGCGACCGCCTTGTGCTCGGAGACGATACGGTGTTCATCGTTATCGAGGGCGTGCCAGGGGCGTAAAGCGAATAAACAGAGGGATGCTGCGTTTGGCGCCCTTATGGCTGGTTCAGCCCTTTCTTGTGCAACCTTCGCGCAGGCGGAGCGGCGCGTGGCTTGAAGCGTGCGCGTTTGGGCTATACTTTGGCGATATGTTTCTATTGTCCCTCGCGATGCGCGCGGGGCTCAAAGCCACCGAAGGCGGCGCGCCGCGCGTCGCAGTCACTTGAAGGAGTGCCAGGCCATGCTTGATATTCGCCATGTTCGCGATAACCAGGAAGCCGTTGCCCAGGCAATGGCGAACCGCAATTTCCCGTGGGATGCCGAGCTGTTCGCATCGCTCGATGAGCAGCGTCGCGAGGCTATTTCCGCCGAGGAAAGCCTGCAGGCCGAGCGCAATGCCGCTTCTAAGGAAATCGGCAAGCTCATGGGCGCTGGCAAAAAGGAAGAGGCCGAAGCTGCCAAGGAACAGGTTCGCCAGATCAACGAAAAGCTCGCCGAGGCAAGCGCCAAGCGCGAAGAAGTCGACGCCAAGCTCAATGACATTTTGGTGGGTTCGCCGAACATTCCGTGCGACGCCACTCCGGTGGGCAAAGACGAAAGCGAAAACCCCGAGCGCCGTCGCTGGGGCACGCCGCGCGAGTTCGATTTCGATTTCAAGCCCCATTGGGATCTTGGCACCGACCTGGACATTCTCGATTTCGATCGTGGCAATAAGCTTTCGGGCAGCCGTTTCACGGTGCTCGGCGGCGCAGGCGCTCGTCTCGAGCGTGCGCTCATCAACTACTTCCTCGATACGCACACGTCCCGCGGTTTCAAAGAGTGGTGGCCGCCTATCGTCGTGAAGCGTCAGACCATGTTCGGCACGGGCCAGCTTCCCAAATTCGAAGACGACGCATATCACGTTTCCGGCGACAACTTCCTTATTCCTACCGCCGAAGTCGTGCTTACCAACCTGCATGCGGGCGAAGTGCTCGATGCTGCCGATTTGCCGAAATGGTACACCGCGTTCACGCCCTGCTTCCGCGAAGAGGCTGGCTCGGCTGGCCGCGACACGCGCGGCATCATTCGCCAGCACCAGTTCGACAAGGTCGAGATGGTGAAGTTCGCCACGCCCGAAGATTCCGATGCCCAGCTCGAGAGCATGACCGCTGAAGCCGAATACCTGCTGCAGCAGCTCGAGCTGCCCTACCGCGTTATTTCTCTGTGCACGGGCGACCTGGGCTTTTCCGCACGCCAGACCTACGACGTCGAGGTGTGGCTGCCCAGCTACAACGCATACAAAGAGATTTCCAGCTGCTCGAACTGCGGAGACTTCCAGGCGCGTCGCGCGAACATCAAGTATCGCGACCCCGCGAACTTCAAGGGCACGCGCTACGTTCACACGCTGAACGGATCCGGCCTGCCTGCGGGCCGCACGATGGCTGCCATTTTGGAGAACTACCAGCAGGCCGACGGCTCCATCAAGGTGCCTGACGTGCTCGTTCCCTACATGGGCGGCATGGAATACATCAAGGCTGAAGCGTAAAAACGCAAAGGCGCACGAATGACCGAACCTCTTCGCGACGATACACGGGGCGCTGCGGCGCCCCCACCGCCCCCTCCGCCGAAATACGCGCCGGAGTCGTCGAATCCTGCGCCCGATGAGGAACTCCAGCAGGAAAGCGGAAGCGCGCGGGGCTCAGCTGCATCGCGGGCGAAGCTCAAGGGCAAGGGAAAGGCTCACGGCGGCAAACGCGTGGTTACCGCCTCTACGGTCGTGGCCCTGGTTGCCGCATGCATCGTTGTTGCCGCCTTGATTTTCGCGTTGTGGGCGATCGGTTTTGCGCAGAAGTCTCCCCTCGACACCCGTCTGGGCGATGCGTCGTCGCAAAATTCGTCGAGCGCGCGTTCGTCTTCGTCTGACGATGCCGCGAAAAACGACGAGTCGAAGCGAGCGACGGCCGATGTACAGCAGGCTCTCAATGCGCTTGCCGCCGACGAGGATAGCCAGTTCCTCGATTGCGTACAGGAATTCGTGGACGCATACGATTCCGTCGTTGACGAGAGGAGCTACTCGCTCGCCGATTTGGATATCGACGCCTCCGATTTGGCTCCGCGTTTGCGCTCGGAGTTTGAATGCAAGGTCGTCCAAGCTGACGTATACAACGGCATGGCTTGGGTCGACGTCGATGTGACCTCGAAAAACATAGCGAGCGCGGTTGATTCGTTCGCTCGTGAGGTGGCGGGCGATGCCTTGTCGTATGACGACGAGGATGCTTATCGCGCACATTTGAAAGAAGCGCTGCTCGATTCAATCGACAAGCAAAAGCCGCGCACGGTGCGCGTGCTGCTTACGCTCGAGCAGGGCGATGATGGGTGGCAGGTTTCGCAAAGCGACGTGGAATCGCTGCTCGGTTCGGCATGGGGTTCATAGTGAAATTCAAGAAAGGGCTGCAGTAGGAATGGTCAAGTCTCGTTCGAACGACTCTCATGCGCACCCTTCCGTGCGCCAGTCTGTTCCGCAGCCTGCAAAAGAATTTCTTGAACCAGCCGATTCGTTTGACCTGGGGGACGACGCCTCCAGCGCCGAGGCGGCTGCGGGAGAGTGGCTTGGCCGCAAGGCCGCGGCGAAATCGCGCAAGAAAAAATCGCTGAAAGAAAAAACCGCCCGTGGGTCGGCTGCGGCCGCGGCGACGAAGGAACCGGCGCCTGCGCAGAAAGTTCCTGTCGCGCAGGAAACGCCGTTTTCGCCGAGTGTGGCCGAGTTGGGCCGTGCCAGCGCGTCGGCCTTGTCTGGCGCAGATGCCCCCTCGAATTCCGCATTGGATGAGACGTCCTCCCCTGATGCGGGCTCGTCGTCGCGTAATCGCCCCTCGCGTAGGGGAGCGGTGGCAAAGCCCCACTCTTCGGAGCACCGCAACCGCATTCTTAAAATCGTCGCCGTATGCTTTGCGGCAGTGCTTGTCGCATGCGCTGCCGTGGCCGCATTCTGGGCATGGGATACGTGGCTTCGCTTTGACGATTCGGCCGATATCCAGGGCGAATGGCTTACCGCCAACGGCACCGCGCTCGTGGTTATCGATGCCAAAGCAATCCATATGCCCGATTCGGTCGATTTCAAATACACCCTGGATACGAAGAGCAAAACGATTTCTTATACGTTCGTTGATCTTACGGGCGGCGGCTCATACGAGTTCTCGCGAGACCGCGCGACGCTTACTATCACGGAGTCCGATGGGTCCCAAACGGTGTTCCAGAAATACTCCGACTCAACCGATGGGGAGCCTCGCGTGCTTTCGGCTGATGAAGCGGCGGCTCTAATGAATGCTGGCCAAGGCCAAGAAGGCGCCACTGCTCAGAATTCTGGCGATTCGAGCGAAGCCTCGGGTGAAGCATCGGCTGAAGCTTCTGGTGAAGCAGCTGGCGATTCAGCCGCGCAAACCGAAACGACCGATGAATCGGCATCCTCTGCGTCTTCGGCTCCTGCGTTAGATGAAGAGGAAAGCGCCAAAATCGCCGAAGCGCTTAACTCGAGCTCGGGCGATTTGTCTCCCGGATCGAATGCCGTGCAACCTGGCGCGATGGGCGCGGCTGCAGGAGCGTAGCCTTGTTTTCCCAACGAAAACCGTTTGAACCAACTCAAGCGCCGCCGGCTTTTCAGTGGGCGTGCCGAATTGTGGCTATCGAGGTTCTGCCCGACCGCATGGTTGCTCATGTGGAAGTATCCGATGAGCGATTCTGCTTTGCCACGCCGGCGCTTATCGCCGACCTTTTGCCGCGCTTCCCGAATATCCTGTCGCACACGTGCGTGAATGAGCGTGGCGAAACGTTTATGAGCGTGGCTGCAAACACGTCGATTCCCCATGTGCTTGAGCATTTGGTTATTGACGAGCAGGCTCGGCTTGATGAATCACCGAGCAAGGTGGTGTTTGTCGGCAAAACCGCGTGGTCGAATCGCTCCGAGCACAAAGCGTGCGTGGAGGTGAGTTATGCCGACGAGCATGTTGCTCGCCAGGCGCTCGCCGTCGCGCAGCGCGAGCTGAACGACGCCTTGCTCGCGCGAGCTCGTTAGGCGGGCGTTCCGGCACCGGCGCTTTATGCGCATCGCCTGGCACGATTCCCGATCGTTTCGAGCAAGCCCGGAAATCGCCCGAGGCTCTTGCGCTCGCGGCGGGCATGGGTCGCCGGCAGCTCTGCGCATCGTGCGAATGCTCGTTTTCGGCGCTTCGGTCTTTCGCTTCAACATAACGGCAACGCTCGCGTTCGTGCGGGCGTTTTCTCTTATAATGACCCCAATAACGATAGCAACGTCGTTGCGTGGCGGCGGCGCGTACTCGAGGAGGCAAATATGAACAACAAACTCGGTATGTTCCTGGCGGGCGGATTGATCGGCGCGGGAGTCGCATTGTTCTACGCTCCTCGCACAGGTGTTGAGACGCGCGCGATGGTGGCCGATAAGGCCCAGGCAATGTGGGGCCAGGCTCAGGGCTTGGGCGCGCAGGTCGCGGTTGATGCTCAGCAGTTCTACGGCAATGCCGCTCAAAATGCCCAGCAGGCCTACGGCACCGCAGCCGCAAACGCGCAGGCCGCCTACACGAACGTCGCCGCTTCTGCCCAGCAGGCGTACACCAATGTTGCTCAGGGCGCCCAGCAGGCGTATGCAACCGCGTCCGATCGTGGCAAGCAGGCTGCCGACGCTATTGCCCAGGGCGCTCAGGTCGTTGCGGG
>CAKUEV010000038.1 GCA_934646845.1 uncultured Slackia sp. | reverse complement strand
GCGTAAGGCCACCTTCATCGATTTCATGGTAGGTGTGGAATGCCTCGCTCGCCACTACGGCGCCCAAAATGGAATCGCCGAGGAATTCAAGGCGCTCATACGAGAACTTGACCGGCTTGCCCTCGGTTGCGGAGGGATGCGTGATTGCTGCAAGCAGAATTTCGGGGTTTTTGAACTCGTAACCCAAAATCTTCTGGGCGAGTTCGACCTTTTGTTTCTGCTCTTCAGTGTGGTTTTCGGTAAATGTCATCGCGACACCGCCTGAGAAATGAGCCCGCACACGTCTTCGCGCACGACCTTGCTGGATGCATGAATGCCATTCTTAATGGCATCGGCATTGCTTGAGCCATGGCCCACGATACATGCGCCCTTCACGCCGAGCAACGGAGCACCCCCGAATTTGTCGGGATTGATGCTATTCGCGAGCTCGGAAAGCTTACCCTTAATGGCAAGCGCGCCAAGCTTCGTGGCGAGATTCGAAAGGAAGACCTTCTTCACCGACTTGAACAGGGTTTTCGAAGTGCCCTCAATGGTCTTGAGCACGACATTGCCTGTAAAGCCATCGGTGACGATGACATCGAAATTCGCGGCGATGATATCGCGGCCTTCGCAGTTGCCAACGAAGTTCGGAACCTTTTCCTTCAGCTGCGCGAACGAGGCCTGCGCGAATTGGGAACCCTTCGTGTCTTCCTCGCCAATGTTAAGCAAAGCGCACTTCGGGTTTTTAATGCCAACGATTTTCTCGGCATAAATGGAGGCCATCTGGGCGAATTGAGCAAGATATTCGGGCTTGCAATCGGCATTCGCTCCGATATCCGCCATAACGACCGGCGCCACGGGGGACGGGATTACGCTGCACAGGCAGGGACGAGAAACGCCTTTGATGCGTCCAATGCCGAGCGTGGCACCTGCCAAGCATGCGCCTGTAGAGCCAGCAGAAAAGAAGCCTTGCGCCTTCCCTTCTTTCACCAGCTTGCAGCCGACCACGATGGAGGAATCTTTCTTTTTGCGCACCGCTTCAGCGGGATGCTCGGCCATGCCAATGACCTCGGTCGCGACAGCGGCGGTGCAGCGGTTGTGCGCGCTTGCGAACGGTTCCACGACATCGGCGGGACCAACGAGCACGACCTGCAGGTTCTCGTCTTCAGCGAGAGCAGCGGCAACGCCATCAAGCACAACGGAAGGCGCGTTATCGCCGCCCATGGCATCGACTGCGATGGTAACGTTTTCGGTTAAGGGCATCGATGAACCCCTTTCGTCATTGTGGTAACAAACGCGAAAATACGACAGCCCCGTTTCGAAAACGCCTTACAATAAAAGGCTGCGCTTCGCGTTGTAAAAGTCCTAGAAACACGAATGCCGACCCAAAACTGAGTCGGCATATTGACCGTGCATGTGGTATCGAGCGAGATTACTCGGTCTCGACAACCTCGCGACCCTTGTAGTAGCCGCAGTTGCCGCACACGCGGTGGGGCAACTTGACCTCGCCGCACTGCGGGCACACAGAGCGAGAGGGCATAGCGCAAACGTCATTAGCGCTGCGACGGGAGTGGGTACGAGCACGACCGGTTTTTTGCTTAGGCACTGCCATGGTTGTCACTTCTCCTTATCGATCTCGGCCGACCTTCAGCCGAAACGCTTCAAATGCTTGAATTCAGACGAAAGCAGATGATAGCAAAGCATCACGGTGCATGCAAGCATAAAACGCCACTTAGCATGGAATTTTGATGCGGCAAGCCCAGATGGACCCAACTGCTTTCCGTACGGCAGTAAAGTATACGTCAGAAACTAAAGGCGCAAGGGTGCACACGAGCATTCCACACCTAAGGCGCATATCGAAAGGGGTCTCACGTGGCGGACAACCAGCATTCATGCGAAATCGCACCAGGCATTTTCCTTATCAAAGTGCCGCTGCCAGAAAACCCGCTCAAGCAGCTGAATTCCTATTTGATTCTCGATGAAGACCGTCCCGCGCTTGTGGACGTCGGCTTCAACCGCATAGAGTGCGAGCAGGCATTGCGCCAAGCCCTCGATGATTTCGGCCTCGATTTCCAAGACATCGATGTGCTTGCGACGCACAGCCACCCCGATCACGTGGGCAACCTCGATCGCATTTGGCGTCCGAGCATGCGCGTGTACGCCCATATGCATTCGTTCGAAGAGCCGCGCATTATGAACAACCTGCAGAGCAGCACGTTTTTGCCCATCGTCGACGCGGTGACCCTGTGCGCCGAATCGCAACGCCAACCCTCGCGTGTATTTTCGACCGACCTTTCCGCCGTGAAGGGCGACTACCCCGTAACCTATCTGAAGGATGGCGACATCTTCCGCCGCGGAAATTACCGCTTCCAAGTCATCGAAACGCCCGGGCATCATATGACGCATATCTGCCTCTATGACGAGGCCTCGAAAATCATGCTCACGGGCGACCATGTGCTCGAGCGCATTACCCCGAACATCTCGTCGTTCATGCTCGAGACCGACGAGCTGGGCGACTTCCTCGCAAGTTTGCGGAAGGTGCGCAACTACGATGTGAAATTAGCCCTCCCCGGCCATGGAAAGCCCTTCAGCGAGCTTGCGCGCCGTGTTGACGAGCTCATCGCCCACCATGAGGCGCGCCTGACCGAAATGGAAGACCTCGTGCGCGCCGGACACCACGACATCATCGACATCACGAGCAACGCGAGCTGGAAATACCCCAATTGGGAAAGCTGGGCCATGGAGCAAAAGTTCTTCTCACTCGGCGAAACCCTCGCCCACCTCGTGCATGCCGTGCATTGCGGGACGATTCGCATGATCATCGAAGGCGAAGTCGTCGAATTTTATCTCGCGGAATAACGAGAAGGGATCGAATACGCATTCATGCGTTCATACGGTAGCTCAGACTTGCAGGGGCTTCCCCGAAGTCACGGCTCGCTACCGTTCGCTGCGCTCACTATGCGCTCGCCTGGCTTCGCTTAACTTTAGAATAGAACAAGCATGAGCTCAGACGACTTCGGGGAAGCCCCGCAAGGCTGAGCTACCACCCCAAAACGAAAAAGGACGCTTACGCGTCCTTTTTTTCTATTCGAACTTGAAATTCTTAAGCGCGGCGAATTGGCTCGGCTTGCCGGAGTCGGTTCGCACGACATCGTCTTCGACGGGCTTGCAGCCGCAAGGGCCATCGTTGAGGTTCGCGCCACATTGCGGGCACAAACCTTTGCAGTCCTCGGCACACAACGGCACATAGGGCAAATCGACCAACACGGCAGCCCTAAGAATAGGCTCGAAATCGAGCTGGTTGCTTTCAGGAAGGTGGTCGAACTCGTCTTCATCCATATCTTCCGGCGCTTCCGATTCGCCCGGAATAATAAGGTATGCCTCAAGCTCGCCATTCACGTCATATTCGACCTCGTCGAGGCAGCGGGAGCATTCGGTTGCCACAACGCCGGTAATGGAGCCCGCAACAAGCAAGGCGCCGCCAACGTTGCTCACAAAAGCATTCCACTGCATGGTGCCAACCGTTTTGTAATGATCGGGACCGAAGTCGAACTCGCCCATATCATAGGTTCCCTCGAAAGAAGAGCTCTCCGCCGGGGCGAAGAGCTCTGCAGGAACGTCTATGACCAGCGGATTATTTTCCACGGTCGCAGCCATTAGCGGCCGATTCCCTGGTTGTTCAAGCGATCGCGGCAACGGCGAACGCTCGTGATAAGCGTATCGAGGCTCTGCTCGACGTGGCCAAACACCTCGTCGGCGTAGTCTTCGGCACCAGCGCGCGTCTGACGCTCGAGCTCGCGGGCGTCAGCCATGATAGTGTCGGCCTGCTGCTGCGCGATGCGCACGATTTCCTGCTCGCTGGCAATCGTCATAGCCTGGCTGCGAGCGTCTTCGATGAGGCGAGAGCTCTCGGCTTCCGCATCGTCGAGGAGGCTCTGGCGCTCACGAACGATTTGGCGCGCCTGCGCGAATTCGCCCGGGAACGTATCGCGGATTTCATCCATAATCTCAAAAGCCGCGGTGATATCGACCTGACGAAGATTGTTCTTGCCGAACACCGGTTTCGAATCCTCAAGAAGGATAGAGAGTTCCTCAATGAGACCGAGAACTCCTGTTTCGTCCATTGCATCCCTTTCATGCCTGCTGCGTATATGCTGCATTTCAATACACTGCGGAAGGCCGCAGGTTGCTTTCATTGCAATCGATAAGATACTTGGCACCTTATCGCAAGTCAAACTATTCTAGCATGAAAAACGCGCGCGCAAGGCTTTCTCCACACCAGGCGTCACAAGCTCAGAAATATTGCCATGGAACGAGGCGATTTCACGCACGATGGAGCTCGACAGATACATATACTGCGGCGGAGACATGATGAACACGGTCTCGATCGAATCGTTCAGACGATAATTCGCCGCGGTCATTTGGAATTCGTATTCGAAATCGGTAATGGCGCGCAGGCCTTTTACGACGAACTTGCAGTCGATTTCCTCGGCGAAATGCACGAGCAGGTCGTCAAAGCCGACAACCGAGACATTGTCCAGGTGAGCCGTGGCTTCCTTCGCGAGCGCGACGCGCTCTTCAAGCGTGAACAAGGGGCGCTTTTTGTCGCTTTTCGCAACGCCCACAATAACCTCGTCAAACATCTGAGATGCGCGGGCGATAACGTCGATATGCCCATTGGTAATAGGGTCGAATGTACCCGGAACCAACGCTCTTCTCACGATAATCCTCCTTATATGGGAAACGCATTCCCCTCCGCTGCGCTATTCCGCAGGCTCAGCGTCTTCCTGGAACGAAAACAGCACGAAGCCAACCTTAGACTTGCCAAAGATCTTGTTCGCATGAATTTCAACGGGCTCGCCCGTTTGCTCGATGAAGCCCGCTACGTCAACCTTCGAATGGTGTTCGTAGGTTATCACTGCATCGGGCGCGAGCATACCACGCTCGCGCAACGTTTGGACGAACGCCCACACTTCTTCGGTGGGATACGCGTACGGGGGATCCAAAATCACGATGTCGAAAGGCGCGCCGTACACCGGCGGCGTAGCAAGCACGTCGGCTTGGCGAACGCGAGCGCGCTCCTGCGAGAGCTTCAACATATCGATGTTGGAGCGCAGCGCTTCGAGTGCAGCCTTGTCGCACTCGAAAAACACCGCCGATTCGGCACCGCGCGAGAGGCATTCGATGCCAAGGGCACCGCTGCCCGCAAAGGCGTCAAGCACATGCGCGCCTTCAAGCGAGCCATAGGCCGAAATAAGCGAGCTTATGAACGATTCCTTCACGCGATCGGTGGTCGGGCGCGTATCCATTCCCGTGGGGGCTTTAAGGTTTCTGCCCTTGAAATCTCCTGCGATAACCCTCATCGCATGCCTCCTTTTCTCGCGGCATTCGTCTTTCGCTGCGCTTCGGCGGCGAAAACCGCGTCCACCTCGCGCAGATAGAGCTTTGATTCGAGCGTGTTCGCGCGAACCTGCGTTTCCATATAATCACGCGCATCGGCATGAGCCGCTTCGATTACCGCACCGTCGCGAACCACGTTCACGAGTTTGAGCACCGAAGCGCCATGCTGGCGATTGCCTAAAATATCGCCTTCGCGGCGAAGTGACAAGTCATATTCGGCGAGCTTGAAGCCATCTTCGGTTTTCTCCATGGCCGAGAGGCGCTCGCACGCCGCTTTATCGCCCGTGGCAGAAATCAAGCACATGAAGCCCGGCTTCTCGCCGCGGCCCACGCGTCCGCGCAGCTGGTGGAGCTGAGAAAGGCCGAATTTATCGGCATCTTCCACGATCATCACCGTCGCATTGGGAACGTCTACGCCGACCTCGATGACCGTCGTGCTCACGAGCACATCGATTTCACCTGCGCGGAAGCGCTCCATGACCTCGCGCTTCGCCGCCGCTTTCATGCGTCCGTGCAAAAGTCCAACGTTATAAGCGGAAAATGTTTTCGCCTGCAGGAATTTCGCCTGAGCCTCGGCCGCCTTCGCGTCATCGCCCGAAAAATCGTCGAACGAATCGATATACACCGGCTCGTCCTGCTCGCCGGCGGTTCCGGAATAGCCGAAACGCGAACGCTCTTTCGGGCGCGGCCCGGAAGCGTGCGCTGCCCCTTCGCCCTGAGAGCCAACCAAGGGGCACACGATATAAACCTGCTCTCCCCTTTTGCATGCCTCAAGCGCCACATCGTAGGCACGGCCGCGTTCGCGGAAATCATAAACCTTCGTCGTGCGCGGCGGACGCTCGAAGGGAACCTCGCGCAAATACGACTGCGTCATAGACCCGTACAGCGCCAGAGCGAGCGTACGTGGTATGGGCGTCGCAGTCATTTCGAGCACATCGCACGCCGCGCCCTTCGCCATAAGGGCCTCACGCTGATCAACGCCGAAACGCTGTTCCTCATCGATAATCACGAGTCCGCAATTATGGCACAGCACGTCGCCCACAAGCAGCGCATGCGTGCCAAAGCACACCGAAATCGAGCCCGAAGCCAAGCCGTCGAGAATCGACTCGCGTTCTGAAGCAGGCGTTGAGCCCGTGAGCTTTGCCCACGTCACGCCCGATTTTTCAAGAAGCGGGCCCAAGCCCTGCGCATATTGGTCGACAAGCACCTCGGTGGGGCCCATCATAAGAGCCTGCTCACCAGAATCGGCCGCCATAACGAGCGCATACGCCGCCACCATGGTTTTGCCCGTGCCCACATCGCCCAGAAGCATATGGCGCATGCGTTCGGGGGCTGCCATGCGCTGCGAAATGTCGGCAACCGCGTGCTGTTGGTCGCCCGTCAAAGAAAAGGGCATGTGTTCTTCGAATGCCTTGCGGGCTGGACCGTCAACCACGTGCGTGCGCGGCGAGCCATCGCCGAGCTCCGCCTGCGCCTGCTGCATCAAATGCATTTCGAGCGCAAGCACTTCCTCATACACCAAACGGCGACGCGCCTGAGCTTGTTCGGCCATATCGACGGGGAAATGAATCGCGCGCAATGCTTCCGCACGCGGCATAAGGCGATACTTCGCGCGAAGCGAAGCGGGCAGCGGGTCGTACACGCGCCCGAGCTGAGCCAACGCCCCTCGAACGATGCGGCGCATCTGGCCTTGCGGCACCTTCTCGGAAGCGGCATGCACGGGAATCACCTGCCCGGTGACCTCTTCGACGTTGTCGCCATCGACCTTGTCGAGAAACGGCATGGTCATGCGCAAGAAACCGTAGTTGAACTCAACTTTGCCCGCAACGCTTACGCGCATGCCGGCAGTGAGCGTTTTCACGAGCCAGGGCTGCTTGAAAAAGGTGACGATGAGCGTGCCCGTGCCATCGACGAGCGTGACTTCCACCAGATCGAACTTCGGCTTGGGACGCTTGAGAACAACCTCGTGCACCGTGGCGACGATGGTGGCGTTTTCGCCGATGCGCGCCTGCCCGATGGTGCAGATATTCGACATATCGAGATAGCGCTTGGGGTAATGCGCGAGCACGCCGCGAATCGTCGTGGCCCCAAAACGCGACAAAGCCGCCGCCCTGCCCGACGAAACGCCCGGGATAGAGGTCACGGGCGCGTCGAGAGCCAGGGTGGCGGCCAAGCGGTCAGACATGATGCGGTTGTTGCGCTACTCGAGCGAGAACACGACGGGATAAAGCGCCTGTTCGCCGCGGTGCGGGTCAATCTCGAGATCTTCGTAGGTCTCTTCGATGCGAGCGACCAGCGCGTCCAGAGCTTCGTCGCTGAAATCTTCGCCAGCGAGAATCGTCATGGTATCGGCGTCATCGGCCTCCATGGCTTCAAGAAGCGCAAGCACGACATCAGAGACGTCGGAGCCAACGGCTTCGATGGAGCCATCGGCAATGCCAATAACGTCGCCATCTTTGATGGGGTTGCCATGGGCGTCTTTCGAATCTTTGATGGCATGGGTGACTTCGCCGGTTTTCACCTCGGCGAAAGCCTCCGTCATAGCTTCGACGTTTTCCTCGAGCGAAGCCTCACCATCGAAGCCGAACATCGCAGAGAACGCCTGCGGCACACTGGTGGTGGCGACGACTGCGCACGGCTTCTCGGAAACCTCGACGCAGGCCTGAGCAGCCATGATGATATTCTTGTTGTTAGGCAGAACGACGACCGCGTCAGCGTTGACCTTGTTGACGGCAGCAAGGATGTCGGCCGTGGACGGGTTCATGGTTTGGCCGCCGGAAATAACGACGTCAACACCGAGCGATTCAAGAATCTTGGCCGTGCCGAAGCCGGGAGCCACAGCCACAACGCCGAGCGGCTTGTGCTCGGCCTCGAGCTGCGCCTCGATTTTCTCGTTGCGCTCGTCGCTTTGCAGCTTCATGTTGTGGACATGCACTTCAGAAATCTGGCAATCGTGCGTAAGGAACCAGCCCAGAACCTGGTCGGGGCGGTTGGAGTGCACGTGCACCTTGAAGTTAGGATGCATTCCGACCATGAGGTCGCAGTCGCCCATGGTGGGCAGGAAGTCTTTCGCGGCATCGACATCGACCGTGTTGGAATGCACAAGGAACTCGGTGCAGTAACGGAACGCGGAATCGACATCCCAGTCATCGATCTGCTCGATTTCGGCCTTCGGAGCAGGGCGGGACATCGCAAGCGCGTCGCCAGCGAAGCCTTCCTTGCCCGTGAGGGTCGCGGCAAACGCGTCGATAAGAATAGCCAGGCCAAAACCGCCGGCGTCAACGACGCCGTTCTCCTTCAGCACGGGCAGGAACTCGGGCGTGCGCTGCACCGATTCGTATGCGCCGTTCACGATGAAGTCGAGCGCCTCTTCGGTGCTGAGCTTCTTCTTGCGAGCCTTCTTCGCGGCAGCCGCGGTATCCTTGATTACGGTAAGAATGGTGCCCTCAACCGGCTTGCGCACGGCCTGGAACGCCACTTCGGTCGCGCGGGCGAAGCAGGAATCGAGCGACGCGGTGGTAATGCCCTCTTCCTCGAAGCCTTCGAAGCCTTCGCACAGGCCGCGCAGAATCTGCGACGTGATAACGCCGGAATTGCCGCGGGCTCCCATGAGCGCACCCGTGGTAATGGTCTTGCGAATTTCCGCGCTCGAAGCGCCAATCGGAAGCTTCGCAAGGTTGTCGACGACCATTTGCATGGTGAGCGACATGTTCGTGCCGGTGTCGCCATCGGGCACGGGGAACACATTGAGGCGGTTGACCTCGTCTTTGCGGTCGGAAAGCGCCTTTTGGGCAGCAGCGATCGCGTTCAGAACTTCATGCGTAGAATAGTTGCTCATATTAGGTGGTGTCTCCTCGATGACCTTTAGCAAAGCTCGCTATTTGCGAACTTTAATGCCCTGAACGTGCACTTCAATGCCATCGAGCGGCACCTGCGCAAACTCATTGAGCACATAGGTAACGTTGTCGATAAGGTTCTGCGAAACGACGGTGATGTTGGTGCCGTATTCGATAACCACATACAGATCGACATGAATGCCAGCCTCGCGAGGCGTCACGATAACGCCGCGGCGCAGGCGGTTGGCGGGAAGAATCTTCGCGATGCCGTCTTGCAAAGAAGGCGCTGCCATGCCAACGACGCCGTAGCAGCCGAGGGCGGCGGTACCAGCGAGGTCGGCCAGCACGTCGTTCGATACGTGAAGATTGCCGGAAATCTTTTGCGTCATGAAATCGTCCTTTCCCACGACTGCGAGACAAACATTAAGTATACCCGTTTCAACGCAGGCGCGGTAATACTTTGATACTCAAAGTACTCTTGCACACAAAAAAGCCCGCAGAAGCGGGCTTTTGCGTCTGTGCAGTTGTCGCGCTTTAGCCGCGGACGACCTTGCCGGCCTTCATGCAGGAAGTGCAGACATTCATCTTGCGGGACTTGCCGTCGACGACGACGGAAACCTTCTGAATGTTCGGACGGAAGGTACGATTGGTTACGCGGTGGGAGTGGCTGATGCTGCGACCGGCCACGGGGTGCTTACCGCAAATTTCACAAACCTGGGACATTTCTCTCACTCCATTACTTCAGATAATCTCTGATTACAGGCAAAAAAGCTTGATTACTATAACACACGATTAGAGGTCACACAAGAAAAGTTGTGACTTCTTGTGTTCTGTGTCGAAAACGTGAACGGCAAGCCACAAACGCGCTGGCGTTTTGAAACCTGCTAAATGCTCGGAGCGTTTAGCAGGTTTCAACAGATGGCGCGATGCGACAGTACCACGCGATGCGACGCAACGCGCTTTACGCTTTGCATGAAGCCGAAACCGCACCGCGGATGGCTAGCCGCGATACTTCTTGTCGACGACCATGAGGCGGCCGCAACTCGGGCATACCGAAAGCGGAGCATCGGCGCGAAGCCCCAGCACGCGACTGTGGTCGAACGTCGTACGGCATACCGTGCAAGCGTTTTCGTTCAAGGCGGAAAGCGCAACGCCGCCTTTCGCCTTCGCGATACGCTCGTAGGTCGCAAGCAGTTTCTGATCGTTAACGAATGCGACCATGCGATCGCGTTCGGGCTTGAACTGGCTCACCTTCGCCAGAATCTCGCCGCCCTTGGCGCGGTATTCAGCGATGAGCTTTTCCTCTTTCGCGCACAGCGAAGCCTCGATGGTGTCGATTTCGGCCTCGAGTTTCTCCATTTGAGCAAGCTTTTCTTTATAGCCGGCAATTTCATCGACGAGCGTGTCACGACGCTTTTGGTAGCCTGAAAGCTCCTTGCTGTGCAGCGTAATGGAGCGGTAGTCACCGCCCGCCGTATCGATGAGGTCTTGCGCCACCTTTGATTTGCGCGCCAAATCAGCATCTTCGCCCTCGGCGTGCGCAAGCTGGGTTTGCGTATCTTTATGCATACCCACAATGGTGCGGCGCTTTTCGGCAAGCGCCGCCTTCTTGTGGCGCACATCGAGAATCGCCATTTTCTGGGGAAGCTCGTCGAGTTGCTTGTTCAGTCGCGCGCATTCCGAATCGATCGCCTGAAGCTTCAACAGCGCCGCGATTTGCTCTTGGGTTACCTGCACTAGACCCTCCTCGTTTCGGGATGCTGCCACGCATCGTTTTGATCGAGCAACGTTATCTTCTCACGAGTAACGCCCACGCGAGCGCACGATTCGGCAAGAATTCGCGCAAATGGCAATTCCGACACATCGTGGCCAAGCTCAATAATGCACAGGCCCTGCTGCGACACTTCAAGCGCGGCATGGTATTTCACTTCGCCGCACACAAGCACGTCGATTCCACGCTTCACGCACTCAGAAGCGGCATCGCCCGCGCCGCCCGTCCACGTGCAAACCGTGGAAAGAGCCGTGTCCATGGCGCCCCACACGCGCGGTGCACGACCGAACACCGCCGTGCAACGAGCCGACAGGTCGCCGAGCGTGAGGCCCTCACTGGCGTCGATGGCGCAAATCTGACCATAGCCGAGCGATTCGTCGCGAGCGAGCGGCTCAAGCACAGCCGAGGGCTTCAGGCGCAGCATGCCCGGAAGCATGGATTGCGCAGGCGCGCTCACGTCGAGTGCCGTGTGCCAATTGGCAAGCGCTACGCCCAGGCGCGCTGCCTCAAACACCACCGAACCCGGCACGCAGGCATGGGACGAAAGAGGCATGAACGAATCGGGCGGGTCGAGAAACGCAGGATGATGCGTCACGAGCACGTTCGCGCCGAGCTGCGCGGCTTCACGAACGGCGAACACCGTAGGATCGAGTGCACAGGCCACGCCTTCGATTTTTGTCAAAGGGTCGCCCACAAGCAGGCCGGTTCTATCCCACGATTCGGCATCGGCCGGCGGAAACATGCGGTTCAGCGCTGAGGCGAGCTCGCCCACCAACGCAGGCGCCTGTGCGCCCTTTTCCGCAAGAGGCCCACGTCCTACATGGCGCAGGCCCCGCTGCTCCTCATCAATCTCATATTCCTCTTCATTCGCCATAATCGGCCTCCTTGTCTTTCGAGCCGTATTGGTTATTGGCACGTATTAAACGCTCGTAGCGCTTAACAGGTCGGCGAGTTCATGACGCGCGCTATAAAGAAGCCGCCCCGGAAGGCGGCTTGCCAACGTCACAAATCAACCATGCGCACACCACGGCCGCGCGTAGGCACGGCGAGCCGCGTATAGCCGGCAGCGCGCATGTAATCGTAGGCGCGTTCGATGTCGCGCGCGATATCTTCCTTGCGGTGCGCGTCGGTACCCACCGTGCACGCAACGCCTTCGGCGCAAAACGCCTGCAAAAGCGACGGCGACGGATAGTACTCGGCGCACTCGGCATACGCGCCCGAAGTATTCACTTC
>CAKUEV010000037.1 GCA_934646845.1 uncultured Slackia sp. | reverse complement strand
GCGCAATCCCACCATGAAGTTTGTTAACTGGTTCGTGGAGCAAGTGGAAAAGTCGAAAGTCGTATAGCGAATCGGGAGGGGCTCCGGCCCCTCTCGTTGTCTTTTGTGTGGCCTGCGTTGTGCGCGGCGCGCAACGCGGTAGTATTGCGCGCATGAATAAGAGCGAGAACATCCAAACGAATCGGGCAGAAGACGGCGGCCTGCCGCCTCGACAACGTCATATGGTGCTCGGCATTATGATGGCGGGCACAACAGCGGCGTGCATTTCCCAGTCGATGATGATTGCGGCGCTGCCTACCATCATGCAGGAGTTCTTGGTTGGGGCGGGCTTGGCCCAGCTCATTACCACGGCCTACATTTTCACGCTCGGGTTGTTTTCCGCCATGAGCGCCTATCTCGTGAGCAAATTCGATGCGCGACGCCTGTTCTTTATCGCCATGGTCGGTTTTATCGTGGGATGCTGCGCTTCGCTTTTCGCGACGAATTATCCGGTGCTGCTCGCATCTCGCCTGGTGCAGGCGATCGGCGCGGGCATTTTGCTTCCGCTTATTCAAGTGGTGGCGCTTTCGGTATATCCCAAAAGCCAATACGGCAAGGCTATGGGCATTGTGGGGCTCATTATCGGGTTCGCACCCGCAATTGGCCCGGCAATCTCGGGTTTCATCGTCGATGCGTGGGGGTGGCGAGCGGTGTTCGTCGCGCTTGGCGTGGTCTCTGTCGCGGTGACGCTGCTTGCGATTCCATTTTTGCCGAATGTGATGCGCAGGCCCGCAACGCATCAACACTTCGATGCGCCCTCCGCGGTGCTGTTCTCGTTCGGCGCGATATGCTTGCTTGTCGCGACGGCGTGCATCGAGCAATCGGGGCAGGGCGTGGTGGCTGCGGCGAGCATCGCGTTGGGCGCTGTGCTCCTGTTCGCGTTCGCTCGTCGACAACTGAAGATTCCGAATCCGCTTCTCAAGCTTTCGTGCTTTGCGAATCGTCAATTCACGGTTGGGCTTGTGCTCGTGCTGCTCGGCAATCTGTCGTTTATGGCGGCTTCCATCATGGTTCCGCTGTTCGTGCAAGATGTGCAAGGAGCTTCGGCGGCCGTTTCGGGCTTGGTTATTCTGCCCGGTGCGGTGCTGCTGGGCTTTTTGAACCCCATAACGGGTCGTCTGCTCGATTCGCGCGGGCCGTGGCCGCTGCTTATTGCGGGCTGCGCTTTGCTGCTGGCCGGGACGCTGGCGTTTGTCGCATGCGATGCGGAAACGCCGCTTTGGGTGGTTACGGTGCTCTATGGCGTGCGCATCTGCGGTGTCGCATGCCTGCAAATGCCCATGACGGCCTACGCGAGCAAGCAGCTATCGGGCGATGATGTCGCGCAGGGCACGGCGATTACCACGTCGATTCGCCAAATCTCAAGCGCGCTGCTCTCTTCGGTGCTCATCGGAATCATGGCGCTCGCTTCAAGCGGCGATTTGGGCATTGATGCCCACGGCTTTGGCGTGTCGTTCAGCATACTTGCGGCGTTGACGGTTGCTGGGTTCGTCTTCGGCGCGGTATTGCTGCCGAAACCCGCGAAGACGGGCGTGCGACGCTAGGGCAATTCCGACTACCGTGCTAGGGTTGATTCCGATTATTGCTTCCGGGCTGCGCTGCTTGTGCCCGGCCTTGTGCCTGGCGCGTTTTCGTTTTGTTCAAAAAGGGCCTCGAATGTGGCATTTTTCGAGCGCTGGCGCATAAGAAATGGGTCGATGGCTTTTCATCGAGAAGATAATACCAGGCCAGAATGCTGTTAGATTTCGCTCTAAGCAATGCTCGCGCGACATCCGCCACATTCGAGGCCCTTTTTGAACATTATTGAAGCGACTCTTTGCTTTTGTAGTACGCGACAGCGATCTGTGTGCGGTTCTTCAGCTCCATTTTCGACAAAATGCTGCTTATGTTGTTGCGCACCGTGCCTTCGCTCAGATACGCGGTTGCAGCAATTTCTCGATTGTCGAGCCCTTCCGCCACCAGACGAGCCACTTCATATTCGCGCTCGGTGAGGCAGGTGAATGGGGCGGGGCGCAGTTGTTCGCGCAATGCGGCGTTGTTGGCGCATTCGTCCGAAACGCTATCGTCTAACGTGCGTTCCGTGCTGCTGTCAATCGCCGTTTCTTCATCGTTTTGAGCCGTCATCGCCGACATCTTATCGAGCGAGTCTCGAAGGCTGCGATTCCTCTTGCGAAGCGAAAGCGCCTGGGAGGCCAGCGCGTCCCGCGTGCTCCAAGCGATGCGCTGGCGGGCGAGCGTTGTGCTCGTGCGAACCGAGAGAATGCAGGCCGCAGCCGCGGAGCAAAGAAGCGATGCCGTCGAAAGAGGCGGCACCGTCGCACGCATAAGGCACGCGACGATCGCGACAAGGGCAAGCGCGCCCGAGAATCGCAAAACGTCTGCGCGATGGATGCAGCGCGCGCAGTCGTAGAGGGCGAGTGGCACGAAGGCGAGTGCAGCGGGAACGAAGCACGCCGCGGCGCAGTATGCCGAAAGAGCCAGCACGCCCGCGGGCATCGAGGCGGCTTCGGTGAGCGCGGAGCATAAAACGGCGATAAGCATGGCGATGGCGAGCGCGAGCAATCGCGCATCGGACGCCGCGAGCTCGGCTCCGCTGCCGGTCTCGACCAAAAAGCACGCTGCCGTAAGCAGACAGCCCGCCAGGACGATTGTTTTGTCGAGAATTCTTTCCATGGCTGCATGGTAGCAAACCCTTTTGTCCCTGTGTTTTGCGGAAAGCCCCCTCGCGTTCCTGAAATGTTCTTGTCACACAATTTACCTGGGAAAATGGCACTTCATGACAAATGTCACTGGTTTGCGCGCCGCCTTTCTTTCATGATAGGGACAAAGAAGGGCGGCTCGCCTCTCGCCGTATGTGGGCGATGCGCCGCGAAAGAGGAAGGCCATGCAATGAAAGAAAACGGGAGCGCGAATTCGGTGGTTTCTGTACGCAACCTCGTAAAGCGTTATGGCGACATTCTCGCGCTGGATCACTTCGATCTCGAAATCGGCAAAGGCGAGATTTTCGGACTTTTGGGCCCGAACGGCTGTGGCAAAACGACGGCCATCAATTGCATGCTGCAGCTTCTCGTCTACGACAAGGGCGACATCGAGCTGTTCGGCGAGGCGATGAAGCCGACGCGTTACGACCTCAAGCGGCGCATAGGCGTGGTTCCTCAGCAGGTGGCCGTATTCGACGAGCTCACCGTGTTTGAAAACATCGATTGCTTTTGCGCCTTGTATGTGAGCGACAAGACCCGTCGCCGCCAGCTGGTGGAGGAAGCTATCGAATTCGTGGGGCTTGAGGACTACCGCAAAATGCGCCCCAAGAAACTGTCGGGCGGTCTGCTTCGCCGGCTGAATATCGCGTGCGGCATTGCGCACAAGCCTGAGCTTATCTTCTTCGACGAACCTACGGTGGCGGTTGACCCGCAAAGCCGAAATGCGATCCTCGACGGCATCGTGCGCTTGCGCGATGAGGGCGCGACGGTGGTGTACACGAGCCATTACATGGAGGAAGTCGAGCAAATCTGCAACCGAATCATGATTATGGATGGCGGCAAAATTTTGGCGCTCGGCACCGCCGATGAACTCAAGCGCGGCATTGCGGTGGGGGAGAAAATCGCCATCGAGCTTCCTGGCGCCGTTGAGTCTCGCGGTTGCGCGGCGGCTCAGGCCGTCGGGGCGCTTCCGCATGTGCTCTCGTGCGAATTCGCGAATGGCGAGCTGCGCGCGGCGTGCGAGGCGAGCGAGCGCAACTTGCTCGATGTGCTGGGGGCGCTCAGGTCGTCGCGCGTGGCGGTTGGGCGCGTGTATTCAGAGCCTCCCACGCTCAATGACGTGTTTCTCGAAATCACCGGCCGCGAGCTGCGCGATTAGGAGGCTGCCATGGGCGCTTTGTTCGTGCACACTGTGCGCATGCTTGTAAGGCAGCGCGACGTGCTCATATGGGTCATTCTGTTTCCGCTGGCGCTTGCCACGCTCTTTCATGTGATGCTTTCGAATATCGATGAGAGCTATCGCGTCGACCCCGCGAGCTGCGTGGTGGTTGCCGATGACAATTTCAACTCCGACCAGGCGGTATTCTTCCGCGAAATGCTCGACGAGGTATCGGCGCCGGGCGCGGACCAGCTGCTCGATGTCGCGAAGGTCGCGACGTTTGAAGAAGGGCGCGAAGCGGTGCTTTCGGGCGATGCGGCGGCATGCATCACTGTGGACGAAGAGGGTCTGCCGAGCATGCAGGTGTCTCCGCTTGCCGCGAGCCTTACGACGGGCTCGATCGACCAGAGCATCGTGCGCGCCGTGCTCGACCAATATCGTCAAATCTATGCTGAAATGAAGCAAGCGTTTTTAGCCCAGCCTTCCGCGCAGGGCATGCAGGCCCCTCCGAGCGAAGGCGAGCTTGCGGAGCTCGCCCGTTCGACCGCCATGAACGAAGCGGCTTCGGCATTCATGTCCAATGCCGTGAAAACCCAGCAGGTCGACGTGCTGCGCGTGCAGGCGAGCAGCACGGTGCGCTACTACTACGCGCTCATGGGGTTTGCGGCGCTTATGTCCATCACTGTTTCGATTAACGCGGTGTCGGCCGCGCGCGCGAACACGTCGGCGGTTGGCGCGCGTCGACAGATTTCGGGCGTCTCTCCCGCGCGGCAATTGGCGGTCGCCATGGCGGCGAGCTTCGTCACGGTGTTCTTCTGCCTGCTTCTGGCGTTTGCCTATATGCGCTTCGTGCTGGGCGTGGAATTCGGCGGGCGCGATGGGTTGGCGATGCTGGCGCTTGCCGCATGTGCGCTCATGTCGACGGCGCTGGGCGCGGCAATCGGGGCCATTCCGAAAATCTCGACGCCGGGGAAAGCGGGCATTGCGACGGGCATCACCTGCTTCTGCGCGCTTTTCGCCGGCCTGTATGGCGAGCCCTCAATGCAACTCGCCGACCGCGTGTCGCAAAGCGCGCCTTGGGCTGTGCTCGTCAACCCTGCAGCGCAGGCGGCAAACGCGTTCTACGATCTGACCTACTACGATTCGCTCGCGCCGTTTTTCGCGACGCTGTGCGTGCTCGCTGTGATGGCTGCGGTGTTCTTCGTCGTGGCGGCTTTGCTCATGAGGAGGCAGAATTATGAACGTCTTTAAGCTTGCCGTCACGATAATCGCGAGGCATTGGAACTATTTGCTCATATACACGCTTACCTTGGGATGCATGGCGATTCTTGGTTCGGGTGCTATCGAGGCGCCCCAGGCGAGCGAGTTTTCCAACGATGCGCCCAAGGTTGCGGTTGTCGATCGCGATGGCAGCGAGCTGTCGGCTGCCCTCAAAGATTTCGCTCTCAAAGATGCCGTAGAAGTGCACGTGGACGATTCTACGTTTGCCCTGCAAGATGCTGCGGCGAAAGACCTTGCGAGCTATGTGCTCATTATTCCCGAAGGTTTCCAGGAAGGCCTCATTGATGCGGCGCGCAGCGGCGCCGACGCGCCGACGCTCGAAACTGTGGTGAGCTACCAGGGCGCGCGTGGCGCGCTCATGGACCAGCGCGTGAAAGCATATGCGCAGTCGCTTTATGGTTTTGCTTCGGCTGATGCCCAGGCCAGCGCCCGTGACGTTGCGAACAGTGCAACCGCCGCGTGCAGCGACGAGACACCCGTGGAGCTTTTTTCGGTCGATTCCGAGGGCCTTTCGGTGAAATACATCAACTTCGCTGCTTTCTCGGCGTATGCGCTGTTCACCTCGTCGGCGATTTTCATCGCGGTTGGCCTGGCGTCGCTACGCAAAACCGAAATGCGCCGTCGTCTTACGGTCGGTCCCGTGCGCAGCGAGAGCTATGGCATGCAGGTGGGGCTCGCATGCGTGCTCGCTTCGTTGGCAATTTGGGTGGTTATTGCCATGGCGGGCCTGGTGGTTTTCCGGCCCCTTGCCGGCGGGGCAACGCTCGTTTCGGTTGCGGTCGTGGTGTTCGGACAGCTCGGCGTAGCGCTTATCGGCGCCGCATTCGGGTTCCTGTTGTGGCAGCTCGGAGCGAGCGAAAGTGTGGCGAACGGCGCTGGCAACATCGTCGGTTTGGCATGCAGCTTCTTCAGCGGAGCATGGATTCCCCTATCGATCGTGGGCGAGGGCGTGCGTATGGCCGCGGCGTTCACGCCGTTCTACTGGGCGACCAATGCGATGATCGAGGTCTCCCAGGCTCACCAAATCACGTCGGGCTTGGCTCTTCAAGCGGCGGGTGAGGTTGGCGTCACGTTCTTATGGGCGCTCGTAATCGCGATTATCGCCGTCGCAATTGGACGCGTGCGCCTTCGCGAGCGCGGCGCATAGGGAAATACCGGTCGCGGCGCATGGGGAAATTTCGGTTGCGGCGCGCAGGAAAGCCTGTCGAGTGCGGCGCCACATGTGCAGCGACCGAATGGCGCGTTGCGCATTTTGCTCAAAAAGACCTTCGAATGTGGCATGGAAGCCCCACGCTTTTGCGGGTCTTCTTCTCACGATGCAGGCATAAGCAAGAAACCCCTGGTCGCTGCGTGGTGCAACCAGGGGTTTTCGACTTTCACCGTGGCAGGAAACCACATTCGAGGTGCGTTTTGCGCATTTTCGGGTTTGGCGCATCGTGGAGTCTCTACGCATCTCGAAACTCTTACGCATTTCAAGATGCGCCTCGCGCGTTACATGAAGCCCGTCTCTCGCGCTACGCAGGCCTGCCTCGCGCTACGCGGCGCTTGCTTCGTTCATTACGCGGCGTTCTCCTCGCGCAGCATGGCCTGCTCGTAGTCGCGCGTGCCCTTGAATACTTCGTGGGTGTAGGGGTTCACGCCGAGCTTCTTGGCGCGGTAAATCACATAGCCTACGGCGGCGACGTTGGCGACAAGGGCGAGAATCGAAACGACCAGGTTCACGTCGGGGTTGTTCACCGACTGCACCGCGAAGATGGAGTCATTCGCGAACATGGGAACTACCTGGCAGAACATGCACCACAGGCTCAGGGTGTAGGCGCGGTTCTGAATCCAACCGCCCTTGTTCCAGAAGAAGTTGGCAACCGTGGGGGCGAGCAGCAGCGCCAGGCCGCAGTACCAAGAATGGGTGGGCAGGCAGTTGTAGGTGTAGCAGAAGTTCCAAATGTCATAGCTCAGAATGAAAACCCACGTCATGTCGGGCCAGAGCATGTCCTGCTTCTTCTTGGACACGTAGATGCCCCACCAGCCGGTCATGACGAAGATGTTCAGAATGCCAGCAACGCCGTTGAAGACGTTGTGCCAGCCGCCGTACAGCGTGACGCCTTCGCTGGAAACCCACGTAGTGCCGAAGGCGCGCACGGCGCTTTCGAAGTCGCTCACTACGGCGATCAGGATGTTAATAGCCACGATGACGAACGGGAAGCACTTGAACCATTCGGCCTTGCCGAGCGACCCCCAGTGATACTTCAGAATAAGGAAGCCGATGCAGCCCGCGGTTGCGGCGTAAAGCTTGGCATAGTGGAACCAGCTGTTCATGTAGAGATACGTGGGGTTGTTGAGCGCCCACTCGGCGCCCGCGGCAGCTCCCGCGTAAATCGCGATGAAGTATGCGGTAAGAATTCCTGGAATCACCAGGAAGCACGTGATACCGCCGATTTTCGTGCGTCGCGCGATTTCGTTGAACCCGATAAGGGCGAGGAATACGATGATCCATCCAATCCATTGGTATACAGCGGTGTCGCCATAAACGTCGAACAGCATTGGATGCCTCCTTTCTTTTGTTGCGCGGGTTTGCGACCCGCGCACCCCTGTGCCGCTGCGGACAATTCTGTCGGATCTCGGTTCGCGCGTACGAATTGAGCGCGTCGAAGCGCGCGAATTCGCGTGGCGGCCTTGAGCTGCTCGCCAGAATTGTCCTCGCTGGCACCCTTTGAATCTGCTGGCCGAAGTCGCTTACCATTCTTGAAGCCCGCAGATTCCCTTTATCCCCTCGGCTCTACGCCGTATGGTGGCTTTGCTCGCGCTCTCGTTCGAAGTGAAGCGTTTGCGCAATGATGTCTTTCAGCACGTCGTCGCTTGCTTCGGGATGCTGTCGCATGTAGCCGACGATGCCCAATATGAGCATGTAGAACGTTTCGTATACATGGTCGATGCGCACTTCATGCAAGCGCCCGAAATCGGCCACGGTGGTTTCGACGATGTAGGTCGCCGACGCATCGGCGACGCGGTTGATGAATTGCAAATAGAGCGAGGCGTTTTCGTGCGTGGCGAGCGCCCGGCGAAACGGTTTATGCGCGTTGTCGTTATCGAAGAGCTGGTCGCGAATGAGCGCCACAATCGTGTCGAGCGCGCCCTCGATATCGCCCTCAACGCGTTGCGCGTTCCATTCCTTCAGGCTTGCGATGAACTCGTCAACGTAGGTGTCGAGCACGGCGGCGACCAAATCTTCCTTGCTGGGGAAGTAGTGATAGAACAACGTGCGCGCCACGTTCATGCGCTCGGTGATTGCGGCGACCGACGTTTTCGCGAGGCCGCGCTCTTCGATGAGCTCGCGTGCGCACTGGATAATTTCAAGCTTGCGATCCATGCCTTTCTCCTTCCCCTAAAGATGAGGCTTTTGGAATCTCCGCTTCACGATGTGCACACAATACGACGGAACTTAACAGGGTGTCAATGTACAGAATTGACAAAGCGTCAATTTTGAAATCGCTCTTAAGCTGGGGCTATCGAGACTTTATGAAATGTGCTATAGTGCGTTAAAAGTTCATCGATGCAACAAAAAAAGAAATTCGATGAAGTAATGAATGGGGATTCAGGCACGAGGGAAGGGGTACCGATGCGAATGAATACTGCAAAAGGAACCCGCGCGTTTGCTGCATGCGGCGCATGCGCGCTTGCCGTTGCCATGACGGGCTGCGGTGCATCGTTCGAAGGGTCTGGCAGCAAAGATGCGGCAAGCGCCGAGCAGCTCGCCATGCATGCTGACGATCCGTGGGCCGTTGAGGTGGGCGCGAACGCGAAGGCCCAAAGCGATTTCGCGCTGGCCGATGGCGTGTACACCGGCACGGGTTTGGGCATGGACGGCCTTATCGCGGTGACGCTTGTGGTTCAGGGCAACCATATTAGCTGCGTCGAGGTGACTCAGGAAGGCGAAACGCAAAGCGTGGGCGGTTTCGAAGCGATTCGCGATGGCAAGTACGCCGCGATGATCGATGCTGAACAAGGCCCCGATATCGATTGCATTTCAGGCGCGACCATCACCACCGCTGGCGTGCGCCAAGCTACGACCGACGCCCTTATTCAGGCGGGCGCCGATTTGCAGCCCGTGGAAGTGGGCAGCGGCACCACCATCGACAAAGTGCAGAAGGGGGAATAGCCATGGCAACTCTTGAGAACAAAGGCGTTTCCCGCCGCGATTTCTTGACCGGAGCGGCGGCTTTGGCCGGCGGCTTGGCTGCGGCGAGCGCAATGCCGGCAGCGGCGCATGCCGAAGAAGCGGGCGTTATCGGCGACTGGGCGGCCGACGGCAGCAAGGCCGTTGCCGTAGCCCCCTCGAAAGACACGAACGCGAGCGCGTCCGATGGCACATATCGCGAGCACGATGCAGCGGCATTTCCCGCGAACGATGCAGCGGCTATCGAGCCCCGCAAAGTTCCCGATGCGTGGGATTACGAATGCGACGTCGTGGTCGTGGGCGCGGGCGGCGGCGGTTTGAACGCTGCGGCGCGTGCGGCCGAACTGGGCGCTTCGGTCATCTGCGTAGAAAGCATGGCGTCATGGGGCGGCAATGCGCAATCGGCCGGCATGTGCGGCATTCTGGGCGGCTATTCGAAGCAGGAAGAAAAGCGCTTCGCATTTCCAAGCTACCCGTTCGACCCCAAAGCGCTCACCGACTGGGCGATGGACGAATACCACTACGCGGCCGATCCGAAGCTCATCTATAAAATCGCGTGCGAAGGCGGCCATTCGCTCGACTGGATGGCCGATTGCGGCGTGAAGTGGCGTTTGGGCGAAGTTCCGGTGTATGTCGCGCCGAAGAATTCCACGCTCGACCACCACGTGCTGAAAATGAAAGACGCGACCGACGCCATGTACGATTACGGCGTATCCAAGGGCGTTGAATTCATCTTCCGCTGCCCCGCCGAGGCGCTTGTGCAAGACGAAACGGGCCGTATCGTGGGCTTGGTCGCCAAACAAGATTTCCAACACGAGGTTTATATCCACGCGCCGAAGGGCGTCATTCTTACCGCGGGTGGGTTCTGCAACAACAAAGCCTTGCTCGATCGCTACATTCCCACGGCGGCCATGGGCTGCGCGTCGAGCTATCTCGTTGACGGCGAAACGGGCGAGTGCTTCCGCATGGGCCTGGGCGTTGGCGCCGATGTGTCAGGCTTCAACAGCTCCGCGAGCTTCGATGGCGGCGTCGATTGGCAGGCCGAAGGCGGGCAGTGGGCGCGCTTCCTCTATGACGGCATGACGCAGCTCTCGCGCCAGCCATGGCTCACCATCGACCGCGCGGGCAATCGCCTGCGCTACATGGACAGCCGCGTGGGTGAAGACGGCGCGAATGCGATTTACGCGTTGGGCGATTTGGCGACCATCCAAATGACCCCTCCTGGGCATCGCTCTTACATCATTTTCGACGCGAATTATGAAGACCACTTGGCGGGCTTCGCGCAGGAGCACTGCCGCAAGCTCATCACGCCCGATCTGGAGCAAATCGACAAGGTGCCCGAGCATTATCGCGATTGGCATCACGGCGTGCAGGACGCCATCGATGCCGACGTGCTCAAGCGCCGCGATACGCTCGAAGAGCTCGAAGCCGATTTGGGCTTCGCGAAAGGCGTGCTCACCGATGCCGTTGCGAAGTGGAATGAATGCTGCGAAAAGGGCGAGGACGACTTCCTTTATCCTATGCCGCCCGAGTGGCTGCATGCCATTACTACGCCGCCGTTCTATGGTTGCCGCATCGGCGGAAACCTGTACGGCACCAAGGCGGGCCTGCTCATCAACGACCAAATGCAGGTCGTGGGCACCGATGGCCTGGTGATTCCCGGCCTGTACGCGGGCTGGCATACGGCTGGCGGCGCATGCGGCGAGAACTCCTATATCGGCGATCCTATTTTGGGCTCGCTCATGGGCGATGTGGGCTTGGCGTTCTGCGGCGGGTATTTGTGCGGAACGTCGGTCATCGACAACGAGTTTTAGGGAGGCCTGACATGAAAACCCAAATGAAGGCCATGGCCAGGCCGTATTTGACCTTGTTCGGAATGGCCCTTATCGTGGCCGTTGTGGCGCGCATCGGCCTGGGCATTATGGACGCCACGGGCGCGCTTGCCTATGACTACATCTCGGCGAGCGACGTGGCCATTCTTGACACGATTTGCTCCATTCTCACCGGCTCGGCGTTCGTGGCGTTTATGTTCGCCGCCTCGCTTGCGCTCACGCTTTCTGTTGCGGGCGTGGCTTTGTATGCGGCGATTGCTCGTCGCGAGGGCGGCCAAGCCAGCGCGGCAAGCGCGTTTTTGTGGGGATGGGCCACGGCGCTCGTTGCGATCGTATGCCTGGTTATTGTCGGAAGTGGCATTCTGTCGGCCGTGCAGGTTGGCTCGATGAGCTCGAAGCTTCCCGGCACGGGCGTGCTCGCGATTGCCGCAATCGTATTCGCCGCATTCCTTGGAACGCTGCTTGGCGCGGCGTCCATGGTTGCCGTGGCATGCGTGCGTCGCGCGAAAACCCCGAAGCGCGCTTGCGTGAATCTGCTTGTGGCGTGCGCGGTGTGCGGTTTGGTGGTCATGGTGCTTACGGTGGGCACGTTCTCTACGCTCAATCACGTAAGCATCGATACCTCGGCGCTTGGCGTGTGGTTCGCTGCCGATGCGGTTGTGAACATTGCTATGCTGCTCGCTGCAGGCCGTTTCGCGAAATAGGCCTGTTGCTTGAGGCTATCGCTTTCGGTGGGCCAGAGCGTTTGTCGGTGAGAATCGCCGCAGATTCGTCGAAAAGGCCAAGCCGCAGGAGCGGTGGCTCGCGTCGGCCAGACATGGCTCGCGTGAATGCAATACACAGAAGGCATGTATGCCCCTCCCAAGTGAGCCCGCTTGCGGGCTCACTTTTTGTGTGCGGCAACGTTGTGGGCGTGTTCGGCGGTAGGAGGGAGGCAACTGCTCTTTCTTGCCGAAAAAAGAAAACCCGCATCCAGCGGGTTCGAGGAAAATCGGAATGGTGCCCCAGATAGGATTCGAACCTACGGCTTTCTGCTCCGGAGGCAG
>CAKUEV010000036.1 GCA_934646845.1 uncultured Slackia sp. | reverse complement strand
ATGTCGAAGCCGCGCTCTTTCTTCCAGTAGTGGTACGCAACGTCAGACGCGAAGTAGGTGTAGTCGCCGTCGGCCTTGCGCACAACGCGATCTTTCTCGTCGCCGTATTCAGACGACTTGAACCACACAGCGCCATCTTTCTCGTAGATGTCGCCCTTGTCTTTCAGGTTGCCGATGCAGTACTCAAACGGGCTCTTGCCGCCGAACTCTTCGGAAGGCAGATACATCTCGCGCTCGGACTGCCAACGCTCGAAGTGGTTGCCGAAGCGATCCGTGATGTCGTGGAACATCTTCATGATGTAGGCGTAGCCGAACTCACGGAACTCAACCATGCGCTCATGCTCGTCGGCGTTTTCCCACTTATTGCCGTCGCGATCGATGATTTCTTTCGCGATATCGTTCACGTACAGGCCGTTATAGCCACCCTCGGGAACAGCGGCATCTTCATGGCCGAGCTGCTGCAGGTAGCGAGCGGCGATGGACAGGCCGAACTTGTCCATCTGAACGCCATGGTCGTTGATGTAGAACTCTTCGAAGACCTCATAGCCGGCATGGCGCATGAGGTTTGCGGTTGCCGAGCCAAGGGCAGCCCAGCGGCCATGGCCAACGTGCATCGGGCCCGTGGGGTTTGCGGAGATGTACTCGATGTTCACCTTGCGCTTGCCTTCGGGCTGCGTGCCCTTGCCATAATCGGCGCCCTGCTCGCGAACCTGAGAGACGACGTCCTGCATGGCAACGTTCTTCAGGCGGAAGTTGATGAAGCCCGGGCCTGCGATTTCGATGTTCTCGATAAGATCATTCGCGGGAATGCCATCGACGATTGCCTGCGCGATTTCACGCGGGTTCTTCTTGGCTTCCTTGGCGCAACGCAGAGCAGCGGTGCAAGCCCAATCGCCATGACCCTCGTCGCGCGGACGCTCGAGCGCAATTTCGGGAATGTTCTCAATCGGCAGAGCGCCAGATTCGCGGGCAGCCTCAAACGCCTTGGTGAGAAGCTGAGTCAATTCTTCGCGTGGTTGCATTGATGCCTTCCTTTTCGTCTACGAAGCGGCAAACCGCTCCCTTTTGCATCCGGTTTTCGCCGTGGCGCAGCATAGAGTGTGCGCGCACGTAAGCCTCGATCGCCTGGATTTTTATATAAGCCTAATCATTGTAGCACGTCAAATATGAAAACCTCCCAAGCGCAGGGAATTCGCGAGAGTGGCAGAACTCGTAGCGCTTACGGCCACAACGCGCGCAAAAAAGCGCAATTCGATCCCATTGCCGCACCATGAACGGCTATCATATATCCGCGAATAAGAACAATCCGTTCAGGCAGGAGGAGTCGCGTGATCGATTTCGATGCGGCATGGCGCCATTTGCAGCAAACGACCAAAGCGCCTGACGACTGCCAACGATGGAATAAAAAGGCCGCGCGATACGATTCGCGCGATGCAAAAAACCTGTACGCCGAGGCGTTCGTCGAGCTCGCATGCGTGCAGCCCGGCGAAACGGTATTCGATATGGGCTGCGGAACGGGCACCCTCGCCGCCGAAATGGCAACGAGCGGTCACAAGGTCATTGCCGCCGACTTCAGCAGCGGCATGCTCGCGAAATTGCGCGAGAATATGGCGCTTCGCGATATCGAGGTCGCCGAGAGTCTCGATTCGCTCAATCCAGGCAGCGTTTTCCCCTTGCACATGAGCTGGGAAGACGACTGGAGCCAATTCGGCCTTCGCGAAAACATGGCCGACGTCGCGTTCGCATCGCGCTCCATCGCGGTTGCCGACCTAAGAAGCGCGTTGCGCAAGCTTTCCTCCATCGCTCGACGACGCTGCTGCATCACCATGACCACCGGAACTTCTCCGCGCGTTGACGCCCGCGTGCTTGCCGAGCTCGGCGTTGGCGCAGCTCTCAATCGCGATTACATCTACGCGTTCGGCATGCTCGCCCAAGCGGGCTTCGAGCCCGAGGTGCGCTTCATCCATTCTTCGCGAAAAGATTCTTTCGAATCGGAAGGCGACGCCTTTGGCGATTTCTCGCAAATGATCGATATCGGCGCGCCCGATTTAAGCGATGCCGAACGATCCCAAGCCCAGGCCAACCTTCGTATTTGGCTCGCGAAGCATCTTGTCGACAACCCCGAAGCGGGCATGCCCGATAAGAAGGGCTATCCGCAAGGACCTTTCACGTTGGATTTTCAACGCATCGTTCCCTGGGCATTCATCTCATGGAACGCGAAAGACGGCCAATTCTAGCAGCCTCGGCAATTCATTAGGAAACACCGCGAGCCCGAAACGCCCGCGTCGCACACGGAAGGACAGTCCATGACGAAGATGATTTCTCTGGAAGAAGCGCGTGAGCTTGTGCTCTCGCGCGTAACGCCGCTTGAGGCGGAAACCGTTGGCCTGCTCGACGCTGCAGGGCGCGTTGCCGCCGCCGACTTGAAAAGCGACATCGACGTAAGCCCGTTCGCCCATGCGGCCATGGACGGCTATGCCGTGCGCCGATGCGACCTCGCGGGAGCTACGGCCGAGTCACCCGTGACGCTCGAAGTCATCGACGAGGTGCCTGCGGGCGGCGTATTCGAAGGCTCGGCCGAAGCGGGCCAATGCGTGCGCATCATGACGGGTGCCGCCCTTCCGAGCTGCTTTGATGCCGTCGTGAAATACGAGATCGTAAGCGTGGTGGAAGGCGGCGGGAAAACCAGTGGTCGCGTGGCATTTTCCGCGCAACCCAAAGAGCGCGACAACGTGCGCGAAGCAGGCGAAGAAGCCCGCGCAGGCGAAACCGTCGTGAACAAAGGCGAAGCAATCACGACCGCGGGCGTCGGCTTTTTGGCCGGCTGCGGAGTGCTGCAGGTGCCGGTTTATCGCAAACCGCGCGTGGCCGTTATCCCCATCGGCAGCGAGCTTGTGCCGCCGAGCGAAGTTCCTGGCCCGGGCCATATTCGCAATTCGAACAGCTACGCCCTCGCGGCATGCGCCAAAGCCGCCGGCTGCGAGGCTGACATGTTCGACATCGTTCCCGACGACGAAGCCGCCCTCGAAGCCGCGGTACGCGAGGCGGCCGCAACGCACGATTTCGTGGTTACCTCCGGCGGTGCCTCAAACGGCGACTTCGATTTCATCAAACCCGTCGTCGAACGCGCGGGAGAGCTGCTCATGACCACCGTGAATATGCGTCCCGGCAAGGCGCAAACTTTCGGCATTGTCGAGGGCACGCCGGTATTCGGACTGCCGGGCAACCCCGCCGCGGCTTATATGGGCTTCGAGCTCATCATTCGAGCCGCGCTGCTCAAAATGCAAGGTCGCACCGCGTTCGAGCACCCCACGGTCGTCGCAAAGCTCACATGCGATAAGAAAAAGAAAGACCCGCGACGCCTCTTCATGCGCGCCACGCTTTCCCGAAGCGAATCGGGCGAACTGCTCGTAACGCCGGCGAAAAACCAGAGCTCGGGCCTCTTCGGCCCCATTCAGAAAACGAACTGCATGGCAGTTCTGCCCGAGAGCGCGCAAGACGCTCACGCAGGCGACGAGATTACCTGCGTGCTTTTGGATATCGCCGAGGGAACCATCATCTAGCCCACGATGTCGGTCCCCCTTTTAAGAAAGGAAATCACCATGACTCTTAAATTCGCCATTATCACGTGCTCTGACACCCGTTCCATGAAAGAAGACACCGCTGGTGCCGCGCTCGAGGAGCTTATCAAGAAGGAGGGCTGGGAAGTCGCCAGCCACGTTGTCGTGCAGGACGACCGCGTGCTTATCGCGGGCAGCATCCTTGAGGCCTGCGATGAAATTGGCGCCGACATCGTGCTCACTTGCGGCGGAAGCGGCCTTTCGCCGCGCGATGTCACGCCTGAAGCCACGCGCGACGTGTGCGACCGCGAGGTTCCCGGCATTGCCGAGGCGATGCGCTACCACAGCCTGCAAATCACGCCTTATGCGATGCTGTCGCGCGCAATTGCTGCTCAACGTGGCAACACGCTCGTCATCAACCTGCCCGGCAGCGAGAAAGCCGCTCGCGAAAATTGGGAAGGCATCGTTGGCGCGCTCGGCCATGCAGGCCACATGATGGCCGGCGAAGGCCACGATAAATAAACCCGCCGCACGCAGCAGCAACATCGCCGCCATTTGCAAAAATCACCATAGAAGAAGCGCCGCCCACAGCATCACTCACCGCGCCACATACAAAAAACCTGCCAAATGCTCTAGGCATTTGGCAGGTTCCAGACTCGCTACTTGCGTTCCCACAAACCGGTTTTGCCGCCATCTTTCTTCAGCAGACGCACATCCATAATCTCCATGCCGCGATCGACCGCTTTGCACATGTCGTATACCGTGAGGCATGCCACGCTTGCAGCAGTCAGCGCTTCCATCTCGATGCCCGTCTTGCCCGTCACGCCGCACGTCGTCGTAATGTGGATACCCACGCGACCGTCCTCGCGATCGCCGGCCCCAACAGGCTCGCAGCTCACTTTCGCCTTGGTAATCATGAGCGGGTGGCACATCGGAATAAGCTCGCTCGTCTTCTTCGCGGCCATCACCCCCGCCACGCGCGCGCACGCCAAAACATCGCCCTTTGCCGCCGTACCCGACGTAATAAGTTCGAGCGTCTCGGGCTTCATCGAAATAAAGCCCTCGGCCACCGCGATGCGCTCGGTGTCGGCCTTCTGCGAAACGTCCACCATGCGAACATCGCCCTTTTCATCGATATGAGTAAGCTTCTCTTCTGCCATAACGATTTCCTTTCAAGAAAAGCCCTACAAGCAAGCCAAAGGAGTCGCCGGCATGGCTCGCGGCCTTCGCGGAGGCCGTCGGTGCTCAAGCTTGCCCTTCCATTCAAAAGCTAAACACCGCCAGGGCGGCGCATAACAAGCCAAAGGCGAGCGGTAGCCGACCGCGGTCTTGGCGAAGGCCGCGAGCCATGCCGGCGACGGTCGTATCTATCCACCAATCTGCGACATGCCACGCTCGGTTCCCACCTTGTCGTGGTGATCATCGGGCTTAGCCCCCAACGCTTCCATAAGCACCGAGCGAATCGCGTCGTCGCCACCGTCGCCACGAAGCGCTGCACGCATGTCATATTCAACAGACATGGGCGAATCTTTCCATCGGCCGTCATGCGCAAACGATTGCACTCGCTGCAGAAATGGCGCGAAAGCGGGCTGATGAAACCAACCGTTCCCTGGGCGCCCGGGAACATGAAGTACCGCGCCGGCCCCCACCCTTTCGGCCTGTCGTCGCCCGCAGGCACAAGCGTCGGCAAGCCTTCGGCCTTGGCTCGTTCGTTAATCACATCGAACAGCTCTTCGCTTGGAATCACATCTTCGCGACCCCATCCGCACCCATGCGAACCAGCGCTTTCGCCAACGGGCATGTATTCAATAAAGCGCATGTGCAACGGGCGGTCGATCGTCATCTTCGCAAACGCCAAGAAGTCTTGCCCCAAACTGCGAACGGTCACCGCATTCACCTTCACGGGGTCGAAACCGGCAGCAAGCGCGGCCTCGATGCCGTCAAGCGCCTCATGCAGCTCACCGCGGCGCGTGATATAGCGAAATTGTTCGGCATCGAGCGTATCGAGTGAAATGTTCACGCGCGAAAGCCCCGCAGCCGCGAGCTCTTCGGCATACCTCGGCAGCAACACGCCATTGGTCGTGAGCGAAACATCATCGACGCCGGGAGTTTCATGTATCGCACGCACCAAACCAACCGCTCCCTTGCGAACCAGGGGCTCACCACCCGTCAGGCGGAATCGCTTTATGCCCATGGTCGCGGCAACGCGAACAACGCGCTCGATTTCTTCAAGGCTCAGAATATCGGAATGGCACAACGACTCCACGCCATCGGCCGGCATGCAATAAATGCAGCGATAGTTGCACCGATCGGTCAGCGAGATACGCATATAGTCAATCACGCGCCCATGCGAGTCTTTCATGAAGGCCCCCTTCTATGGCGTGCACACCCCCCCATGCGCATGCCAGGTTATCTTTCCTGAAATTATACCTTCGCAAGAACAAAGAAACGCCGCCGAAGGTCGATTCGGCCGGCGTTTCAGTACGAAACAAATCAATCTGTCACGAAACGCGCCCAAAGCGTTACCGCGAAACCAGATACATGCTCTCCGTAGGAATCTCGATAAGCAACTCATCGCCTTCTTCGGGAAGCTCGCTTGCGTCAACGGCCAGCTTATCAACCTTCCATTGCAAATGCAGCTTCAGGAATTTCATCGACTCGTCTTCTTCGGCGATATCGCGCTCAATCTGTTCGCTTTGGTCGTGATCGAGAAACGACAGCATAACCGAACGCTCGAAGCGCGAGTCGCTCACGCGATCGGCGCGCATGCGAAAGACGTTTTCGCCCAACGAGCTCGCGCGCTTCAAGAAGAACGCGCGCACGCCGAACCATTTCACATCGCGAGGAACGGGCTTAGATGACGCGAGCGTAATGCCCCAATCGGGCAGATGCACATGCGCGTCGTCGACGTATTCGGCAGGCGTCGTGTTCTTGCAGCCCGACAACTTAATCGCGGCCAAGCTCTGCGGGTCGTTCACGACATTTTGCTTGGGTCCAATCTCCATAATATGCCCCGCCTCAACCACGGCGATTCGATCGCAAAAGCGAAATGCCTCGTCGATATCGTGGCTCACATACAAAATCGTCCCCTTGAACTGCTCAAACAAGCCAAGAAGATTCTGTTCGAGCGAGCTTTTCAAGTGCGAGTCAAGCGCCGAAAACGGTTCATCGAGCATAAGAATGCCGGGGCGCGCCGCAAGCATGCGAGCAAGCGCCACGCGCTGCTGCTGCCCACCCGAAAGCTGCACAGGGTAGCGCTTCTCCATGCCTAAAAGGCCGAAGCGCTGCATCTGCTCATGAACCGCTTCTGCGCGCTCGGCCACCGTAGCGCCCTTCGGCAAACCAGCCGCCACATTCTGCTCGATAGTCAAATTCGGGAACAGCATATAATTCTGGAACAGCAGCGCCGTTTTCCTCTGCTGAGGCGAAAGGTCGACTTTCGCTTTCTTCCCGGGGGCTTTATCGAAAAACACCGTGCCATTGACCACGATTTTGCCCGCATCGGGCTTTTCGATCCCCGCAATCGAACGCATCGTGAGCGATTTGCCGCACCCCGACGCGCCCAAAAGGCCAAGCGTTTCATCGCCCGCAGAAAACTGCTGGCACAGATGGAACCCCCTGAGCTTCTTTTCGATATCTACCTCAAGACTCAAAGCCAAGCCTTTCTCACACCCATTACGCGCCGCAGCCCTGCAAGCAGCGCGCCTCCAGATTCGCGCAGTTAATTTCCCTCGCGCTTACGGTATTTCGTGGTTCGACTGCTCCACAGGTTGATGAATAAGATCACTACGAAGCTGAACGCGATAATGACAGCCGTCCAGAACCATGCGACCGAATCGTTGCCGTTCATCCATTCAAAATAAATCGCAATGGGAATCGTACGCGTAACGCCCAGATAATTGCCGGCAAGAAATAGGGTCGCGCCGAATTCGCCCAATGCGCGCGCGAACGAGAGCACCGCGCCCGCCGCAATGCTGCTCCACGAAAGCGGCAGCATCAGGCGAACGAAAATCTTCGCATTGCTCCACCCCAACGTACGCGCCGCATCGAGCATGTTCGCGTCAAGGCTCTCGAATGCACCCAGGGCATTGCGATACATGAGCGGAAACGCCACCACCACGGCTGCAATAACGCACGCCGTCGGGCTAAAAATGAGCGGGAAGCCAATGTCGATCCAGAACTGGCCAAACGCCGTATTGCGACCGCACAAATACAAAAGCAAAAAGCCGCATACCGTCGGAGGCAAAACCATGGGAATCGTGAAAATCACGTCGCAGATATTCTTTGCGCGCGGCGAAATATTGAGGCAGAAATACGCCGCAAGAAGGCCCAAGACGAAGATGAACACAATCGCGATACCCGTGGTGCGAAGCGACACCCACAAAGGGCTCCAGTCCAAATTCGCCAAGAATTCCCCGATGGCGGCAAAGCCCGTCGCCTCTTCCTCGATAGCGATGTCGCCCTTCTGCGCGAGACATCCAAAGTCGGCGAAAGAAGGCTTGAAGTAGTGCTCGTTTTCACTATCGGTCAAATCGCTTCCGTCGACCCCAATGACGAATACGTATGTTTTGCCCGATACTTCCTGGTCGAACTCGAAGCGAACGGCGCCTTCTTCAAATACCGTCTCGCTCGTGAAATACCACGCATCGAAGCTCGACAGAGCCTTCGAACCTGCCGCTTGCCCCGCATCGAGAGCCACGAGCATCGCTTTAAGCGACGCTTGGTCGGCGGCGGAGGCCACATCGATATCGAGGTCCCTCGCAACTTTTTCGGGCACATAGGCAACCACGTAGTCATCGCCCGCAACGAGTTGCACGCACGTTCCCGCATCGCGCCCTACCAAGTACGAGTATCCATGGTATTCGCCATCGATTTCGCGATTCGTGCCTTTTTGCGCACGGGAAAAATCGCCTATCGCAAAGCTGCTGTTTTCAAGTTCGGCCGCATCGCCGCTCTTCGAAACGGTCACGCCCGAGGTGTCGACCGAAGCATTGACCGCGACGCCCGAAGCCGTTTTCGGCGCATTCGGCGTATCCACGTCCCCAAGCGCATCATCCGCAAACGCAACTCCAAATGGAACCGCCACCGAAAGAGCGAGCGCTGCCGCAGCAAGTCTTGCGAAAAGCGTCTTTGCCTTGTGCATAATCATCCCCACTACGAAAGAGGATGGGCGCATTGCACACCCATCCTCGTTACATGCCTCTTTGGCTCGCAAGCATCCAAGTAGCCATTTAGGCCAGCTCGAAGCCCCACTTCTGCCAAATCTCCTGAGCCTTCTCGCTGTTCTGGCACCAATCCAGGAATTCCTGAGTTGCTTCAACGTTCTTGCTCTGGGAAGTAATGGCGCCGGGGTACACAATGTTCTTATGCGTGTCAGCGGGAACGGTTCCCACAATTTCAACGCCACCAAAGCGATACACGTCGGAAGTGTACACAAACGCCACGTCGACGTCACCGGACTGAGCGTGCTTGCACACGTTGCCTACGGAAGTATCAAGAACGGGGTTGTAGCCATCGGCGAATGCGCCATTCTTGCCGGAAATGTCTTTGCCGGTCTTGCCCGTATCATCGCCAGAAGGAACATACACGCCAACCGTGGAAAGGGCCTGATCGGCATAGTTGCCAGCAGGAACAGACTCGTCACCGACGCAGAAGGTGTACTTGCCGTCGGCGATATCCTGCAGCGTAACGTCCTTAAGACCGCTGCCCTCCTTGGAAACAATCACAAGGTCGTTCTTGAACATGTCAACGCGAGTGTCCTCGTCGACATAGCCCTCTTTAACCGCCGTATCCATGGAACCCTTCGAGGCGGAAATCAGCAGGTCAGCGTAAGAGCCCGCGCCGAGCATCTCGTTCAACTCGCCCGAAGATTTGTACTGCGTGTCGGCAAAGGCAACATTGCTGTGTCCGTCTTCGATGTATGCAGCCTGAACCTCTTCCATCGCCTTGGAAAGCGAATTTGCCGCGAAAACCTGCAACTCCACCGGCTCCGCCGTGGGTTCGGTTGCCGCTTTCTCGTCGGTCACTTCCTCGGCCTTCTGCTCAGACGAGCAGCCCACCATCGCAACCATGGCCGCAAGAGCGGCAGCAAGCGCGAGGATGGAAAGCTTCTTCCATGCCTTAGCCATGAAATCCCCTTCTCTCGTTATACGCAAGCCCGACCCATCCTCTTGAGCGAGCCCCTTCCGAAATAACGCCCGAAGTACGAATTGGCACAAAGCGTGACGTATTTCATGCGCTTTATTCTCTACCGTGTATATTCTCATGTCAAGAAATTATCCGCGGTTTGCAATATTATTTTCTCCCCGAAATAATTTCCCTACCTGGCATGCGCGCCATGCATGCTCCCCGCGCCTCCGCCTGCATGACTCCGCCATTACACTGCGATTATTCAGCTGAAGGATAATGTTTCCTTCTTTTCGCGCTACGCGAAGGCGTACAATATGCGCAGGCACTTACTTGTGACAATGCGCGTTTCACGCCTCCAGTCGCCCTGCCTGCAATACCACCGTCGAAAGGCCCGCCATGGTTTCGCTCAGCGATATCTCCCCGCATGTCAAACTCAGTATTGGCAACGATGAAGCCAACGCCGTATTTGGCCGCGGCGTAGCGATGCTTTGTCGCGGCGTTCGCGATGACGGCTCGCTCAACAAAGCCGCAAAGAATATGGGCATGGCCTACAGCAAAGCCTGGCGAATCATGAAACAAACCGAAGAAGCCTTCGGATTCAACCTCATCAATCGAGATGGAGCGCACGGCTCAACGCTCACCAAGGAAGGCGCGCTGTTGCTTTCGGCGTTTGAACAACTCGAACGCGACGTCAATTCGTACGCAGAGCGCCATTTGCCTGAAATCTTCAACTCGCTCTAGCAATTCGAAAGAATCCGCTCCCAAACGCATGAGGGGGAAGGCACAACAACCGCCTTCCCCCTCATTTCTTTCTGGGCACTATGCAGCTCAAGCCAAGCGTCGCATCCAGCGAACCGCCGCCAACTCGCGGCTCACGAAAGAGACGCGCGAGCGCAACCACGATGCGTCCTCTCCCGCTTTCGAGCAGAAACGCAACTTTGTCTTCCGCGGGCCGGCCATCCATTGCATACGGCGCTTCGATTCGATCGCAACCTCCGCCAATCGCACAAACGAATGCGCAGCTATTTATCGCCTTCGGCCATAATGGTCGCTTCGATATGCGCAAGCTCCTCAGGCGTGTTCACATTAATGAAGCATCCACGCTCAGGAACCGCCTCGGTAACCTCGGCCGACATAAACGGGCGTAAGTTCACCAAATCGTAGAAATCTTTAGCGCGAACGCAGCCGCGGCCAAGAGCCTCAAGCGCCGCTTCCAAACACGGCTTCGTGCGATACACGGCATGGAACGGCTCGAATCCGAATTTATTGCACGGAACCACCGCATCAACGCGCTCAGCATGGGCAACAGCCGCTTCCGCTATCACAAGCTGGGGCGAAGCAAATACCATGTCGCATGCGATAACGGCGACAAGAGGATTCGAGGCCGCCTTGAATGCCGTACACAAACCTCGAAGCGAACCACGTTCTTCAAAGGAATCGGGCACAAGCTTCACGTCACATGGAATATCAAGTTCGCCCAAAAACCCGAGGCGAGACGCTTCGTTCGTGGTAATAACCAATTCGTCCGCCGCACACGCCACTCGCTCAACTATGCGCGTAAGCAGAGGCTCGCCCAAAAACGGAACCGTCGCTTTGCTTTGCCCCATACGGCGCGATTCCCCGCCCGCCTGAATTGCAACAGTGAGCTTTGGCCGCACATACACAGCCTGCAGAAAATCGGCTATACTTTCAATGTCTTCCAGCGAAAACGAAGGAACGCCCCTGCCCTTTGCGGCGGCGTGAACGTTTTCCATATTGCTTACCACGGCAACAGGAGCAACGCCGCGCACTGTGCCCATTTGGCAATATTCCTCAGCCGCAGGCACATCGCGATCGTTCCCCGAGCGCAGCACCTCAATTACATCGAGGCCGCTTTGCCGGAAACCTTCAACAATCACCAAATCGTGGTCAGGCATCTTCGAGACGATGTCGTCACATTCAATCTCATGATCGAGCTCGGTGATTCGAGCCATACGCGTAGGCGAAACAACAACCACGTCTCGCGACCCCGCCTCACGATGGCGGTACGAATCTTTTCCAGGCACATCGATATCGAAACCACAATGACCGTGATGCTTAATAGAGCCAATGTCGAAGCCACGAGAGACCAATTCGGCAATAACGCGAACGAGCAGCGTCGTCTTGCCCGAATTATGGCGGCCAACAAAAGCTACTGCCGGGCTAGGGCGATGAATGCGTCCGTCGCGATTGGCGTTGCATTCCAAACACTCGTTTAGAGGCACGCCCAAAGGCACCTTATTCATAGTTCTCGTGCTCAACGACAAGATCGCTCTTAATAGTGCCGACGAGCTGCTGCAACGCATCGACGGCATGCGGGCGAATATCGGCGCCAATGAGGACATACATGATGGAATCGCCAACCTTGAGCGTTCCCTCGTTCAGCCAAACGCGGATATAGAATACGCCCGGAAGCTCACGAGCTGCCTTCACGGCCTCAATAAGCCCATCGGTGTTGTACGAGAAGTCGATCGAAGAAACCTTGCCAAGGGAAGCGCCCTCGGCAGCTGCGTCGGCATTTTCAGCACGCACTTGCGCACGAGGCGTTTCACGAACGACGCCGTTGTGAGTGAGGTACATACCCACCATGGAGGCATTCGGATCCTGCTTCGCCTTATTGAGCCACGCATCCATCGAGGGCTCGGCGCCAGCATCGATACGCCAGCCAGGCCCCAAATCTACCGCAACATCAAAACCCTGGTCATTGCAAGCGATATCAGAGATGTCGTTCATCGTCATGATTTCCCCTTTCCGCCCCTCATTGAGGCTCCATAACGCCTATAGGTCAATAATACCTAAACGGCACTCCGCACGGACTAAAAAGAAGGCGCAAAGCCCAAAAGGGAAGCTGATCTCGAAATTATACAGCCCGTCGCACGAGAAAAGGGCGCATTATGCGGCAAAAGGGCATAGTGAGGGAAAGCACAGAGGCTTATTGCAGAAGCCAAGCAGAAAGAAGACGAGCCAGCAACCGACGAGATTGCCCGAAGAAATTTCGTCTCAAACCAGCACCATAAAAAACGAAAAGGGGCCATGGCCCCAAGAAATGCGGAAGCGCCCTGCATGAGCGCGACGCCCTGTCCTCCCGCAGCCTGGCGCTGCAGTACTTTCGGCGAAGGCGGG
>CAKUEV010000035.1 GCA_934646845.1 uncultured Slackia sp. | reverse complement strand
GACATTTTGGCCGAATCGTTGCGCGAGACCATTACCACGGTGCCGTTTTCGAGCTACGTGTTCAAGGGCACGCTGCGCTCGAATTTGCTGCTTGCCAAGCCCCATGCGACCGATGAAGAGCTGTGGGAGGCTCTTGAGAAATGTCGTCTCGCTGGTTTCGTTCGTGAGTCGGGCGGGCTCGATATGGATATCGCCGCCGAGGGCGCGAACCTTTCGGGCGGCCAGCGCCAGCGGTTGGCGTTTGCGCGCGCCCTGCTGCACGATGCCCCCATTTATATCTTCGATGAAGCCACGAGCAATATCGATGCCGAAAGCGAGGCTGCCATTATTTCGGCCGCACGCGAGCTGGCTGGCGGCCATACGGTCATCATGATTTCGCATCGTTTGTCGGCCCTTGAGCATGCCGATGAAATTTACGTGATTGAGCAGGGGAAACTTGCGCAACATGGCACGCACGCGCAGCTTCTTGCGCACGGCGGCGCATATGCGAAACTCTGGGAAAAGCAGTCCCAGCTTGAAGCCTTCGCACATGGCGTCGCCCAGGAAGGCATTGAGGAATTCGATGCGTGCGAGGCTGATTCGCAGCTTCAACCTGCGCAGCATGATTCGCGCCAGGAGAATAGCGAGGCGGCTTCAAAGCCGCGTCGTCGTTCGAATTTCAGCATCATGGCGAGGCTTGTGGGCCTTACGCGCCCGCTTCTGCCCGTTATGGCGCTCGCGATTCTTCTGGGCGTGCTTGGTTTCTTTGCGGCGATTTTCCTTACGGTGTTTGCGGCGTATGGCCTGCTCGATGCCGCAGGCGTATGGGTCGCGATTCCTGTGGGCGCGGCGTGCGCGGCGGTGGCGGTGTGCGGCGTGGTGCGCGGTCCGTTTCGCTACGGCGAGCAGCTGTGCAACCACTATCTCGCATTCAAGATTCTCGCGCTCGTGCGCGATAAGGTCTTCGGCAAAATGCGCACGCTCGCTCCGGCAAAGCTCGAGGGCCGCGACAAGGGCGATTTGGTTTCGCTGCTGACGAGCGACGTCGAGCTGCTCGAGGTTTTCTATGCGCATACGCTTTCGCCGGCGGCCATCGCGCTTGTCGTTTCGCTCGGCATGGTCGCATTCGTTGCGACGCTTTCGCCGCTGTTGGCGCTCTATGTCGCATTCTCGTATGCGGTTGTGGGCATTGCGGTGCCATGGGTTTCCTCGAAAGCAAGCGGCACGGGCGGGCGTGAAGTGCGCGACGCCATTGGCTCGATGAACGCCTTCGTGCTCGACAGCCTGCGCGGTTTGCGCGAAACCTTGCAGTTCGGTCGCGCGACCGATCGCGCGCAGGAATTGTCGAATCGCATGGATAGTCTCATTCGTGTTGAGGCGTGCCTGAAGGGGCGCACAGCGATCGCCATGGCGGCGACGGGCGCTGTGGTGTTGGCGCTCGATATGGGCATGCTGCTTGCGTCAATGCACCTGGTGAACTATGGCATGCTCGATTTCGGATGCGCCGTTGTGGCATGCGCGGCGCTCATGTCGTCGTTCGGTCCGGTTATTGCTGTGGCGAATTTGGGTTCCACGTTGCAGCAAACGCTCGCCTCGGGCGCTCGCGTGCTCGACGTGCTCGATGAGCATCCGCAAACCGAAGAAGTTGAGGACGGCTCGACGCTTGAGGGGTTTGAGGGCGCCGCCGCGAACCACGTCGATTTCTCGTATGGCGATGCGAAGGTGCTTTCCGACGTTGAGCTGCATGTTCAGCCTGGCCAGGTCGTGCAAATTGCAGGCAGGTCGGGTTCGGGCAAATCGACCCTGCTCAAGCTCTTCATGCGCTTCTGGGATGTCGATCGCGGCGAAATCGAGGTGTCGGGATGCGACATTCGCTGCGTGAATACTGCGAGCTTGCGTGAGGTCGAGGGCTTCATGACGCAGGAGACGCATCTGTTTGCCGGCACGGTGCGCGATAATTTGGCTTTCGCGAAACCTGGCGCGCGTGACGAAGAAATCATGGCGGCGTGCGAAAAGGCGTCGATCGCCAATTTCGTGCGCAGGCTCCCCGAGGGGCTCGACACACAGGTGGGCGAGCTGGGCGACGCCCTTTCGGGAGGCGAGCGCCAGCGTTTGGGCCTCGCGCGCATGTTTTTGCACGATGCTCCGTTCGTTTTGCTCGATGAGCCCACGAGCAACCTCGACGCGCTCAATGAGGCTGCCGTGCTGCGCGCACTTTCCGACAATCGCGCGGGCAAAACGGTGCTGCTCGTAAGCCACCGCCCGAGCGCCGCGGCCATTGCCGACGTGACATACTCGGTGGAGCATGGACGCGTTTCGTAAACAATAAGTAACCATTTGCTAACAAAACGGCTCAGTGGTATAAAAGTCACCTAAGGGAAACTGTTAGGAAGGTACTTTTATGCCTCATGGAGTTACGGGCGCGGCCGCATCGGCGGGATGCACATTGGATGAGGGCGCCTCGCATGCGAATGCGGGCGCGTCCTATTTGGCAACGCGCGGCCTTGTGAAAGGCTATGGCGAAGGTGCGGCGCGTATGGAAGTGCTGCGCGGCATCGACGTGGAAATCACGCGCGGCGAGATTTGCGTGCTGCTCGGCCCCTCGGGTTCGGGCAAATCGACGTTTTTGAACCTCATCGGCGGTCTTGAAGCGGCTGATGGGGGCACTATCGAAGTGGGCGGCACCGCTATCACGAGCCTCGGCAAGAAGGCGCTTGGCGAATATCGCCGAAGCGAGCTTGGCTTCGTGTTTCAATTCTATAATCTGGTACCCGACCTCACGATTCGGGAGAATATCGAGGTCACGGCGCATCTTTCGAAAAACCCGCTTCCTATCGATGATCTTCTGAAGTCACTGGGCCTCTATGAGCATCGCGCGAAATTCCCCCGGCAGGTTTCGGGCGGCCAGCAACAGCGTTGTGCCATCGGACGCGCGCTCGTGAAAAACCCTGGCTTGCTTTTGTGCGACGAGCCCACAGGCGCGCTCGACTACAAAACGTCGAAGGAAATCCTCGCTCTTATGGAGCAGGTAAATCGCGATTATGGCTGCACCATCGTCATTGTGACCCACAATGACGCCATCTCCCGCATGGCGAACCGCGTTTTGCGCCTTCGCGACGGTGTGCTCGTTGAAAACGAGACGAACGCCGCTCCCGTGTCCGCCGCAGAGCTTGTTTGGTAGGCCGTCATGAGTCCCCTGATCAAACGGCTTCCGCGCGAGCTTGTCCACAATATTGGAAAATACCTCGGCATATTCTTGCTCATGGCCGTGAGCATCGCGCTTACCTCGGGATTTCTGCTCGCCGCCCATTCCATTTCGGTCATCATCGACGATATGCCCGAAACCTACAGTATTGAAGACGGCCGCTTCACCACGGCGTTCGAGGCGACCGATGAACAGCTCGACGCCGTGCGCGATGCTGCGTCTGATTCTGGCGGCATTGAGCTGTATAAGAACTATTCCTTCGATGCGAGCTTCGAGAAAACGCAGGGCGATAACGCCCGCAACTGCACGGTGCGCACGTTCGAGCATCGCACGCAGGTCGATTTGGCCGCGTATGCGCAAGGCGGCGAGCCCCAGGCGGCAGACGAAATCGCCATTGACCGCGTGTTCGCAACGAACAACGATGTATCCATAGGCGATACGGTCGCGCTCAACGGCGTCGAGTTTCGCGTGGTTGGCATTATGACGCTGGCCGACAATCAGGCTCTTTTCCAGAGCAACTCCGATTTCACGGTGAATACGCTTTCGTTTGGCGTGGCCGAAGTGTCGTCCGAGGGCTTCAAGACGCTCGAGAATACGGGCTTTCTGCCAAGCTATACCTACTCGTACCGCTTTAACGATCGCGACCTTTCTGTGGCCGATCGTGTGGATATCGAAAAAGACATGGTGAGCGCACTTTCCGACGCCCATGCGAACGTGACCGATTTGACCGACGTCGATTCGAACCAGGGCATTGGGTATGCCAAAGACGACGTGTCAGGCGACTCGGCGATGTGGACGACGCTGCTGTATATCATCATCGTGATCATGGCATTCGTGTTTGTGGTGCTCACGTCGGGCACGATTGAAGAAGAAAGCGCGATTATTGGCACGCTTCTGGCGAGCGGCTATCGACGCCGTGAGCTGGTGGCGCATTATCTCGCGCTGCCGTGCATCGTGGGCATCGCCGCCGCCGCAGTGGGCAACGTGGTGGGCTTTACGCTCATGAGCGAGCCTATGCGCAATTTGTATTATGGGTCATATAGCCTGCCTCCGTATTATGCGACCTGGAGTTGGGGCGTTTTCTTCCAGACCACCGTTGTTCCTGTGGCGGTTTTGATTTTGGTCACGCTCGTCGGTTTGCTGCGCAAGATGGGCCACACGCCCCTTCAATTCCTTCGCCATGAAACGAGCAAGGGCGGCGTGAAGCGTGGGTTTGCGCTGCCCGAGTGGCTGGGCTTTACCGCGCGATTCCGTCTGCGCGTGTTCCTGCGAAATTTAGGCAACTTCGCCACGCTCTTCGTGGGCATTGGCTTTGCGAGCCTGCTTTTGCTGTTCTCACTCGCGATTCTTCCCACGATGAGCCATTACGCCGAGAATTTGCACAATACCGTCGTTGCGCAGCATCAGTATTCGCTGAAGGCGCCGCTGGAGCTTGAGGGCGCCAATGACGAGCGCGAAGCGTGGAAAGCCGCCGATACGCTGCAGGGTGTGGAGGGCGCCCGGCTTTCGAATCTTGAGAACGCTGCCGACGATGCGCGAGAAAAGGCCGATGCCTTGAAGGCGGCGGCGGAGGCGCTGCAGGCCGAGCCGACGCTTGAAGCCATGCAAAAGGCGCAAGATGCCCAGGACGATTTCGCGGAGTCTCAAGACGCGCTGAACAGTGAGCTCGATGGCGTTGCCGCCGATTTGGGCACGACGCGCGACGACGTGGTCGATATGGTCGACAAGGTGTCCGACCTCGACCTTGACGACGAAAACGCGCATCCGGTGAATACGGTCGACAACGGTGCCGGCGCAATCGCCCAGGCCGAGAAATTCGCCGTGTATTCGCTGCAATACGATCGCGGCGAAGGCAATGGTGAGGAAACGATTGCTGTGTATGGTGTGCAGGAGGATTCTCGTTATTGGGCCGATATGGACCTTGGAGACGGCAAGGCGGTCTTTGGCGGCGGCTTGGTTGACAAGTTCAGCTTCAAACAGGGCGATGCAATCGAACTGTACGACAAGTACGAAGACAAGACGCATACGCTCACGTTCGCGGGCGACGATGGCACGTGGGGCACGAAGTCGACCATGAATATCTACATGAGCCTGGACGATTTCAACGCGATGTTCGGCAACGATGCGGCCTACTTCAATGGGTATGTTTCCGACGAGCCGCTCGCGCTTGATTCCCGCTATGTGGCGAGCGATCTTACGCCTTCCGACATGGATGCCATTGGCGAGCAGTTCACGGGCATGATGGATGACATGATTGGAATGCTCGTGGGCATGTCGGTGTTCATTTTCCTCGTATTCATGTATTTGCTCACGAAGTCGGTCATCGATCACAGCGCGCGCTCCATCAGCTATATGAAGGTGTTCGGCTATCGCGACAGGGAGGTGAGCAAGCTCTACGTGCGCTCGATCACTTGGTGCGTGGCGGTATCGCTCATCGTGTGCCAGCCGCTCATCATCGTGTCGCTCACGGCGATATTCAAGGCAATGCTGCTCTCGTACAGCGGCAACATCGAGATTTACGTGCCGCTGACGTGCATTTTGGAAGTCATCGCCACGGGATTCGCGACCTATCTTGTGGTGGCGCTTCTGCATGTGCGCCATATCAAGAAAGTGCCGCTTGCGCTCGCGTTGAAAAACGCGGAATAGCGAGAGATCCTGGCGTGTAGGCGCTTTGGGAAGGGTCGCGAGAGCGGCCCTTTCTGCGTTAAAATAGCCGATACCCCAACGGCGGTTTGTGTGCCGGGCAGTGCCTTCCTCAAGAAGGGAGGTGATGCCCTATGACCGATTTTTTCACAGAGGTGGCGAACCTCTCGACTGCGCTTGTCGCTCTGGCGACGGCGATAATCGGGCTATCCGTGGCACGTGAGCAGCGCCCAAAGCGTAAAAAGAAAGGCCACCGCCGATAGGGGGTGACCTTCTTCAAAAAACGACGGCATTGCCTGGATTCCACCCGCAGGCTCGCCGTTGGGCCCATTTTATCACTGCATTTTTCTTTTGCCAACTTGATTGGCGCGAAAGGCCCACCATGTCAGACGCTCATCCTGAAGATCTTACCGAAGTCGTTGAGGCCGACGAAATCGCAGCCGCCGCCCACGGCGAGCTTGGTCGCATCGCCAACAAGCTCTATGACGAAGACGCCTCTACCGAAGAGTCGTTCATGGCATTCATGGAGTGGTGCGAGTCGCGCGGCATTGAGCTGTGGCCGCACCAGGAGGAAGCTCTCATGGACATTATGGTGGGCGATCACGTGATTTTGGGCACGCCGACCGGTTCGGGCAAATCGCTCGTGGCGCTTGGCATGCATTTCATGGCTATGTGCTTCGGTGAGCGCTCCTATTACACGGCGCCCATCAAGGCGCTTGTGAGCGAGAAATTCTTCAACTTGGTCGAATTGCTTGGCCGCGATAATGTGGGCATGATCACCGGCGACGTGCATATCAACGTCGATGCGCCCGTAATTTGCTGCACGGCCGAGATTCTCGCGAATCTCGCGCTTCGAGAGGACGCCGAGGCCCAAGTGCATTCGGTGGCGGCCGACGAGTTCCATTATTTCAGCGATTTCGATCGTGGCTGGGCGTGGCAGGTGCCGCTGCTCACGCTTCCGAAAACGCAGTTTCTGCTGATGAGCGCCACGCTTGGCGACGTCGATGAAATCGCTGCGACGCTGCAGCGCCAAACGGGCAATACGGTGAGCCGCGTGATGAATGCTCCGCGTCCCGTGCCGCTTTCCTATGAATACGTGAAAACGCCAATCGAGGCCACGGTCGAGCTCGCCTTGCGGGCTGGCGAAGGCCCCATGTATTTGGTGCATTTCTCCCAAGATGCCGCGCTCTCTACGGCGAGCGCGCTTGCGAGCTACGGCGTTGCCACCAAGGCGCAGCGCGAGGCGGTCAAGGAGGCCATGAAGGGCACGGCGTTTACCACTGCATTCGGCAAAACGCTCAAACGCTTGCTCGGCTTTGGCGTGGGCGTGCACCATGCGGGCATGCTGCCGCGCTATCGCTTGCTTGTCGAAAAGCTTGCCCAGCAGGGGCTTCTGCCGGTAATTTGCGGCACCGACACGCTGGGCGTGGGCATTAACGTGCCCATCCATACCGTGGTTTTCACGCAGCTCACGAAATTCGACGGCTATAAAATGCGCCGCCTGCGTTCGCGCGAGTTCCACCAAATCGCCGGCCGCGCGGGCCGTTCGGGCTTCGATAGCGAAGGCCGCGTGCTCGCCGAGGCGCCCGAGCATGAAATCGAGAACTACAAAGCCATGGTGAAGGCTGGCGGCGACGAGAAGAAGCTGCGCCGCATCAAGAAGAAGAAAGCGCCCGAGGGCTTCGTGAATTGGAGCGAGCAGACCTTCGACCACCTCATTGAATCGCAGCCCGAAAAGCTCACGCCGCGTTTGCGCATCACCCATTCCATGGTGCTTTCCGTGGTGGAGCAGGGCGGCGACGCACGCGCTCGCGTCGAAGCGCTCATCGACGACTCCATTCAGACGCCCGAGGAAAAAATCAAGCTCTCGCAGCGCGCCGACGAAGTGTTCGCCACGCTCATCGATGCCGATGTGGTGGAGCGTCGCGAGACCGAAGATGGCGGCGCCGAATACGTGCTCACGATGGATTTGCCTGACGATTTCGCGCTCGACCAGCCCCTTTCGCCGTTCTTGCTCGCGGCGCTCGAGCTGCTTGATCCCGAAAGCGAAACCTATGCGCTCGATGCGGTTTCCATGGTTGAAGCGACGCTCGAAAACCCGCGCCAGGTGCTGCGCGCGCAGGAACGCAAGGCGCGCGACAAGGCTATGGCCGAAATGAAGATGGACGGCGTCGATTACGATGAGCGCGTGGAGCGCATCGCCGAGGTCACCTATCCCAAGCCGCTCGAGGATTTGCTCAATTCCGCCTTCGCGCAGTATTGCGAGAAGGTGCCGTGGGCGCGCGACTTCGAGCTGAGCCCCAAGTCGGTTCTGCGCGATATGTTGGAAACGGCGAGCGACTTCAAAGGCTACATTCAGCGCTTGGGAATCGCGCGTTTCGAGGGCATTCTGCTTCGCTATTTGGCAGAGGCCTTCCGCGCGCTCGATCGCACGGTGCCCATCGACAAGCGCGACGAGCAGATGAAAGACATCATCGCCTGGTTGGGCCTCGTGGTGAGTTCGGTCGACTCGAGCCTGGTGGACGAATGGGCCAATGCGGGCGCGTCGCTTGACGCGGCTCCGCCCGAGGCGCAAACCGACGCTGTGGTGCGTGACAGACGTGGCCTTACGGTGCTCGTGCGCAATGCTCTCATTTCTCGCGTGCGCCTGGCTTCGCTCGGTCGCGTGGCCGATCTGGGCGAGATGGACGCCGATTGGGGCTTTGGCGAGCGCGCTTGGCAGGCGGCTCTTGACGAGTATTTCGCCCAGCACGAAGAAATCGTGCTCGATGCCGATGCCCGTTCGAAGAAATACCTGGTCATCGACGAATCCGATGAAGAAGCGGTCCACGTGTGGCACGTGCGCCAAATTTTCCGCGACGAGTCGGACGATCGAGACTTCAGCATCAGCGCCGATGTCGACCTCGATGCGACCCAGATGGGTGATGGCGTGATGTTCGCGAACTACCGCGTTGGCTTTATTGACGAACAGTAAAGGTGCCAAGGGGAGCTTATGCAACAATCGACCACACGCCGCACGCTGCATTACTACTGGCAGGTGACGCGCAAGCACAAGGGCCTGTTTTGGGGCCTTATCGTATCGACGTTCCTTTTCGTGGCGCTGCTTTCGTACGGCAACCCGTACATCATGAGTCTCGTCGTCGATCGCGTGAGCGAGGGCGGCGTGGGCCCCGATGATGTGTTTTCCGCCTACGGACCTTATATCGTGGCGCTTATCGCAATCAACGTCTTCGGCCAGGCCGCAAGCAAGTTTCAAGACTACACGCTGTATAAGCTGGAAATCGCGGCCGCGTATGATTTGGCCACGATGAGCTTCGACGCGTTGTGCAACCAGTCCATGAGCTTTCACTCCAACCGCTTCGGCGGCACGCTCGTGAGCCAAACATCGAAATTCATGAGCGCCTACCAGCAGATTATCGAGACCATCATGTTCCCGTTTCTGCCGGTTATGTGCTCGGTCATTTTTACGTGCGGCATTTTGGCGCCGCGTGTGCCGGTGTATGTGGCTATTCTCATGGCGCTGCTCGCGGTGTACGCCACGGTTTCGTATGTCATGTACAAGCGCATTCTGTCGCTTAATGAGAAGGCGGCGAGCGCTCAAAACCAGTTGTCGGGCGAGCTGTCCGATTCGGTGTCGAATATCCTTGCCGTGAAAACGTATGGGCGCGAAGACTATGAGCGCGGGCTGTTCGATGCGGCGAATAGGGAAGTGGTTGCGCGCGATTCGAAGCGCATGTGGGCTTCGCTTACGCGCGGCATTATCACGGCATCGATTACCGTGGTCATTATGAGCGTGGTGGCCGTGTTCATCGCGGGCGGCAATGTGTGGTATGGCATCACGCCGGGCACGCTTGTGATGATGTTCACTTACACCTATACGGTCACGAACCAGTTCAACTTCATCAACAACGGCCTGCAGCGTTTCAATCGCGCGTTCGGCGACGCGAGCGGCATGACGGCCACGCTCGATGAACCGCGCCTGGTGGCCGACGCTGCCGGCGCGCCCGATTTGCAGGTTCGCGAAGGCGCGATCGATTTTGAAGGCATTGGCTTTTCGTATGGCGACGGCGATACGAAAACGCAGGTGTTCGACGATTTCGAACTGCATATTCCCGCAGGTCAGCGCATTGGCCTCGTCGGCCTTTCCGGCGCGGGCAAAACGACGCTCACGAAGCTTTTGCTTCGTTTGTCCGATATTCAGCAGGGGCGCATTCTTCTTGATGGGCAAAACATCGCGCAATGCACGCAGCAGTCGCTGCGTCGCCAAATCGCTTATGTGCCGCAGGAATCGTTGCTGTTCCACCGCAGCGTTGCCGAGAATATCTCGTATGGCAAGCCGGGCGCCAGCATGGACGAGATTCGCGAAGCGGCGGCGCGTGCGAACGCGCTGGAATTCATCGAACGCCTGCCTCAGGGATTCGAAACCCAGGTCGGCGAGCGCGGCGTGAAGCTGTCGGGCGGCCAGCGCCAACGCATCGCCATTGCGCGTGCCATTCTGGCCGATTGCCCGGTGCTCGTGCTCGATGAGGCGACGAGCGCGCTCGATTCTGAAAGCGAAGCGCTCGTGCAAGACGCCCTCGCCACGCTTATGAAGGGGCGCACGTGTATCGTGGTGGCGCATCGCCTCTCAACGGTGGCGAGCCTCGACCGCATCGTCGTGCTCGATTCGGGCAAGGTCGCCGAAGATGGCCCGCACGAGCAGCTTATCGCCGCTGGCGGCGAATACGCCAACTTGTGGAATAGGCAGACTGGCGCCTACTTGGAGTAGTGCCGTTTTAAAACGGCACTACCGGCCGACGCTGCGCGACAATCTGGCGGCGCATTTCGGGCTTGCGCTGCGGCTCGCGTAACGAAGTACGCGTCGCCTTGCGCCCCCCGAACTGCACTCGCCAGCTTGCCGCTCGCTGACCTTTGGTCGACCCGCTTTTCGTCCGCTGCTATTACACTGTTTTGAAGAGAATGCGGGAAGGCCCGGGTGGGAGGCGCGACGAGACCGTCGGTGTTCAAACTTGCTCTTCATTTCAAAATGAAACACCGCCAAGCGAGCGCGTAGCGAACGCAGTGAGCGGTAGCGAGCTGTGGTCTTGTCGCGCTTCCCATCCGGGCCTTCCCGAACGAGTCAGTTAAGTCTACTTCTTCAAAAGCGGCGTAAGTTCCCCGCGGCACAGAATCTGAACCGAGCGGGTCGCGCGTGAAACGGTGGTATACAGGCGGTTTTTCGCAACGCGGTCATCGGCAGGGAATACGCGTGCGCTCGCATCGGGCACGATGACGTGGTCAAATTCCAGGCCCTTTGCCAGTTGAAGCGTAATGATCATGGCGCCGTTCGTGGGCAGTTCGGCGGCCGTTTCCATATCGACCAGGCCATCGGCCTCATCGCCCAAGAACGCGCGCAGGCGCTTGGCCTCGTGCTTCCATGGCACCACGATAGCCGTAAGGCCGTCGTTTTCCTTCGCGTGCGCAACGGCTTCGCGCAATGCGGCGGCATATTCGTCGTCGTTGCCGTAGCAATCAACGCGCACGGGTTCGCTTGCGCGTTGTACCGACGAGATTTTCGCGCGCTGCTCAGCAGGCAAAAGACCTGCGAAAATCTCGGTGATTTCGGGCGAGGAGCGGTAGCTCGTAAGCAGGCTGCAGGTCGAAATGCCGCCGCGCAGGCGCGTGAACACTTCCCGCACCTCGGCGAACGACGCCGTGTTGGGGTTAATCGCTTGGTTTTCGTCGCCAAGGAGCATGAAATGCGCGCGACGGAAGAAGCGCGCGAGCACGGCGAGCTGGGCCGCCGAATAATCTTGCACCTCGTCGATCATCACGTATTTCGCGTAGGCGTCGCCCAGGCCGGTGATGGCCATCTTCAAATAGAGCCATTCCAGCGCCGAGAGGCTCTTTTCGCCCAAAAGACGCATGCCGATGCGATCGATGCGCAGCCAAGCGTCGTCACGCACCGCGCGGAATGCGCCCTGGTAGCGATCCTGCAGAAGGCGCAGCGCGAAATCGCGCGCCTCCTTTTCGTCGACGGGCGCATAGGGCTCGCCGAACTGGGAAAGCTGCTCGTTGAGCGTCATGCCCTCGAGCTCTTCGAGCACGGCCGAGCCCGATGCGAGCTGCTTCACGCGTGCCTCAAGGGCGTCTTCCAGATCTTCGCGCATGAGCGTGGCGCGGTGCGGCCCGGCGGGAACGTTGCGGTACTTCGCATTCACCTTGCGAATCTGGTTGATGCCCAGAAGTTTCACGTTGCCATGGTGCAGTTCGCGGAAGTCGTCGTCTTCGAATTCGAGGTTCGCGATGGCTTCGTCAATGCGCCACAGGGCACCGACAGGCACGCTCTTCTTCTCGGCGGCCTTGTCGAGCGGCATCACGCGGCTCGCGAATTCCGCCCACGTGAGCGTTTCGGGGTTGCGCTCTCCCATGTCGGGCAGCACATTCTCGATATACGTGCGGAAAATCGGGTTCGGCGTGATGAGGAACACTTCGCTCGGGTCGAGCTCGGTGCGATTTTGGTAGAACAGGTACGCGATGCGCTGCAGAAGCACGCTCGTCTTGCCGCTGCCCGCGATGCCCGCCACCAAAAGCGCGGGAACGTCTTCGTGGCGCACGACTTCATTTTGCTCGCGCTGGATGGTGGCGGTAATGGCCTTCATTTGCGCGGTGCGCTGATGCGAAAGCGATTCAAGCAGAAGCGCGTCCTGAATGGCAACGGTGGTGTCGAAATAGGCGTGGAGGGTGTCGGCTTCGATGTCGAACTGGCGTCGGCACGCGAGGTCGACATGGATGGTTCGCCCGTTCGCCACATAGCTCGTGGCCCCGTTGCTCTGGTTGTAATAGGTTTCGGCTACGGGGCTTCGCCAGTCAACGACGAGACGCTTGTAGTTGTCGTCGGAAATTCCGGCGGCGCCGATGTAAAGTTCCTTGGGTGGCTGGCCGGGCTTGAATTGCAGCGCGACTTTCGCGAAGTACGGCTGGCGCAAAAGCAGGCGGCAGCGCGCCAACTTGTCGGCGGTCACTTCCTGCTGCGCATTGTATGAATCGATAACGCTGTTCACGGCGCCGTACGACGCGTAGGTTTCGCTCGTTTCGGTGTCACTCGTGAAGTCGTTCGAGATTTCGGAAAGCAAATCGAGCTTATCGCGCGCAGCAGCGGCGCTCGTGGCTTCCATTTTGCGCACGAGTTCGCCGCGCATCTTTTCCAGCTCGGCGTAAACCTCGGAAAGATGCGCCTGCTCAGCGGCGAAAACGGGGTCGTCGAGCGAGGTGC
>CAKUEV010000034.1 GCA_934646845.1 uncultured Slackia sp. | reverse complement strand
TCCGATTGCGGAGCTTCTAACCCACCGATTGCGGAATTATGTATGGACGCGTGGGTAAATTCCGCATCGCAGGTGTTTTATTTCCCTAACGAAGCATTCACGATGGCTCCAGATTTCAAAAGGAATAGTTTGGCGAACTAAGTAATTGCGGCTTTTGCTCCCGAACCGTGCTTTTCCGTGGGCGCCGTCTGCCCAACCTTGATGGGCGCGCGCGGAAGAGCAGCCTGAGGAATGCCCCGTGGGGCAAACGTGCGCGGCGGCAGTTCGCTGCGCCCAGCTGAAGGAGCAAGTTCGTGAAAATAGCCGTTGTCACCGATCCCACGTGCGACTGGGCGTTCGATACAGGGCTTCGCGTCCATTCTGTGGAAGGACCGCTCGCGCGCGGCCGAGGCGGCGGTCATGCGCATGAACGCCTACGAGATTCTCGACATGGACATCATCGATGCGGTGCTCGAGGAAGGCGAGGGCTCGGCTTCTGCCAACCCCGATTTCGCGATTGCCAACGTGGTGGCGTATGTGGAAGAAAGCCTCGACGAGCTTTCCGCCCTGCCCGTCGACGAGCTGCTCGAGCAACGCTACGAGCGCTTCCATAAGTTCTAGACGTGCTTGAGAAACGTGGGAAATTTGGAAATGCGTTCTGCATGGCTGCAATTATGCATCATCGAATTATTCGAACTTGCATAATGCAGAGGTGCATAATGTTTGTTGGCCGCGAAGAGGAACTGAACAAACTGAGGGTATGTACGCCGAATAGGGTCGCGAATGGGGCGGCTTATTCTCGGCGCGAAAGCACAAGCCTTGGATGCTCGAGCGCGGTTGCCGCTGCGAAGTTGAATTTATCGGAATAGAGCAAGCCCAGGTCTCTTCATTAGAAGTGATCTGGGCTTTTGCATTGTTGCTGTTTGATGCTGCCGTGGTTGCCGTTACGGGTTTATCTCGCCGATTTGTCGCTGACACTTGGCGGCGGTTGCCGTCTCGTTGCTGCCAGACAGCTCGCCGCCGCCAGCCCGCCGCCGACCTGGCGCCGTTGCACTTTACAAAGAAGCGGCCTGCTTCTTCTTGGGCAGAACGAGCACGGCGAGTACCACGACGATAGCGGAGGCGATTGCCAGCGCGGTGCCGTCGGCAACGTGCAGCGCGGGGATGCCCACGAGCACGCCGGTGCAGTAGGGGACGAGCCAAATGAGCCACACGCAAATGCTCAGGCGATGGAAGTTGTGGCGCTGCTTGCTATCGCCGCGCAGCAGAACGTAGGTCGCCCAGGTCGCGTGGAAGAGCATGAGCGCGATGGCGAGGCCGCCCGTGACAGGGTGCAGAAGCGAGATGGAGCCGCCGCTGTTTTGAGCCATGGAGCTCATGATGGCGGTGCCGGTGGAGTCGCACGCGAGACCGATCCAGAAGAAAATCAGATGCGAACGCTTCAGCGTGCCGGAATTGCGTTCGCCGAAAACGCCGACCGTGTAGGCGACAAGGGCGAGGGAAATGACCGTGGTGGCGGCGATAAGAATAGGTGACATTTTGTCCTCCAAAGATAAAAGGGTGGTTGGATTCGAACAGCCGCGGCGCTCGTTCGTTTTGACGTGTTTTATCTTGGAAGTGATTGGTGTGAACATCAAAGGCATCTTGTTCACTTTTTCGAAAAGTGGGTATGCTTGTGCGAAAATAATGCTTTGAACAGGGGAAATAGATTTTTGTAATCGCGCTTTCGAAGATGAAAAAATCTTGAAAAGCCGCGTGAAAAACGTTCCGTTTGGTCGAAATCGTTCGTCTAGACTCGCGAAAATCGTGGCGATACGGAGGTGCCCCTGGTGTTCTCTCGGCTACATCGATTTTGACCACAAAACGGCGAGTCGGGGCGTTTTGGGGTGCTGTGGCCAGGCTGCCCATTAGCGCTCCAAAGCGCCCATTTTGTTAATAGGCCTAAATCTTCGGTCATTGAGAAACGCTTAGCAACGCAGTTGGGCCAGCAAATCTACAAGCAAAAGCTCACCCTTGCCGCGCTGCGCTTTCTCGCTATGCTTTCGAATAGCTTCGACCAATTTAGGAGCATCAGACCAGTATTCCTTAAGAAACGATGCCTCCTTAAGACGAGAAAAGCCTAGATTGCATGAGCAAAACTCGCTTGGTTTTAGCTGCCTATTTTTTCTAGAGGCTTTCTGCCATTCACCATAGGCATGTTCCGCCTGAATCACAAGCATCTCGATTTCCGGCCGCGTAAAAAAGCTCAGTACCTCAGTTCCATTTTGACGGCGTTTTGGAAACTCGAATTTGGCTGATTTGCTATCAACGATTCGTGCCACTGTCAAACCCGAAGCATCTTTTGACTCATAGCTCATGCCGAAATACTCGTCGGCTATCTTGTCTGCCTTGCGGAGCCTCGTATACGGCCTGTCGAAGTAAGTGTTATCCATTACCACATGATCGCGGGGCACGACAAGCAAATCATTGTCGTACAGCGTCTGAATCACGGCGCCCTCAGCTGTGCCTTCAACGCTAAACAAAACAAACCTATGGGTAAGGCAATTGAGGGTTGTGCTATCCATTGACATGCTCGCAAACATAGGAACGCATCGCCTGGACGTCAGGATATCGAGGCATTGAGCCCTTAATGACGTTGTTAATCACAACATCGCTTTTCTTATTCTCTATGCGGCCAATGCGGTCTGAGTATTTAACAACTTCGGTGTCGAATGATTCATTTCGCACTAAAAGATAGACGTTGTCTTTTCTCTTGAGGCCATCGAGCAGTTCAGGATAATGCGTCGAGAACAACAGAACGGCACCGTGAGGATTGGTAACAGGGGAAGCAAACAAACCGATCACCGTTCCCACAAGGGACCTATTAAGGCCGGTTTCCATCTCGTCAACGATGAGATACCCCCCGCTCTTAAGGGCGCCTATAGCGCGGTTAACGAGTTCGGCTCCAAGAATGGTGCCGTTCGAGAGGACATAGGATGCGACTGTGGGGTTAACGACCCGCTCCAGGGGCTCATTCTTAAACTTGAGGTGAAAAACCTGGTTCTCAGCATTCCAGTTGAGATACTCGACGCTTGGATCAAAAGCTTGAACAATGGGGGTTGGCAGGGTCATAAGCGGTAGTGCCCTTTTGAGGGAATCCACCTGCACGGTCTTCTTTCCCGTAACAATCGAGACGATTGACACGTCATCGCCCAGGAACGTTCTTTTGGCCTCGTCGAGCACGGCTGGGTCGTCAGTAGGCCCATTTCGCCTCATGAGCAGAACAGATTTACCCTTAAAAGCATCAATATCCAAAATTGTCTTACGCGAAATTTGCGCAGACGAATACTTCCAAAGCCGTTCGTCAACAAACGCGTATGAATCAAAACCCCGCTCGCCAATCGGCGCTGTTCCGGCCGAATCGGCATCAATGAGCGCCAACTCGGACTCTATGAGATAGAAAGAATCTTTTTCGTGAAACACGCACGAGATAGATAGGCGGGGCGCCATTCTTCCCAGCTTGTCATCCCTGGGTGTGAATCGACGCATGAGATAAGGACCTGACATATAGCCCAGGATAAAGCGGATGATATTGAGCGCGGTGGTCTTGCCCGACGCATTAACGCCAACCACACCGATAACATTTTCCGTATAGACGGAAGACTTCTCGCAAACGGGAGTGACGTCAGAGATATTGCCCTCATCGTCACGAGGAACGCGATCGGTAGCGATAAAGTCCAGTTCGAAAAGATGGTTCTTGAACAGCTCGGCACCGTTGACCTTTACTTTAAGCAGGCGCATGCTATCTCCTTCCATTATTGCGATTATAACCAGTTTTTTTGGTTATAAGCATCAACAAGTCGAGATATCCATAGATATATGCAACAAGTTTTAGCAAGCGAAGTGATGCGTTGGCGTCGCCAGTCTCTTCGATTTCGGCTTTCAGATTTGCCTGCCGCTGCGCGCCTATTTCTGGTTTTTATAGAGCGTGGACCTTAAAAGGCCGAACAGCACTTTGCAATCGCCGTTTTGGTGGCGCAGGCTGTCGAGCACGTTGTCGAGCGTGAACTCGCACACGCTTCGCGGAGTGAAGCCGTCGGGCAAATCGGCAATGATGTTCGGGTCGTGCTTGTAGATTTCGACAAGGCCGCCTACCACGTGCTCGATTTGCTGCGACTCGCGCAGGCGCGCCGCAGCTCGTTCTGCGGAAGGCAGGGCTTCGGCGCCGCGCAGCCAGTATTCGCGGAAGTGGTTGAACACCTGGTGCATGCTCACGTTCATTTTCTCGCAGTAGTCGACGAATGCGGTGTGCGTGTCGAGGTGGCAGAATTCCTTGTAGAACGCGCGCGCGAAGTACAGCTCGATCGTCGCGATGGTGAGCTCGTCTTTCGCGGTGAAGAATCGGTACACGGTGCCCACGCTCACGCCGCTTTTCGTGGCGAGTCCGCGAATGGAAAGCGCCGAAATGCCGCCTTCTTCCGCGATTTCGTACGCGTTTTCCAGAAGCTCTTCTTTGGAAATGATGCTCTGTGCCATGACGTTCAGCCTTCCTGAAGTGCGTGTTCGGTGCTCTGCCTGGAGTTCCGCCCAGAGTCTGCTTGATGTTTTGCTTGATTCGGTATTCCGTCTATTATGCACCCATGATTTGCGCGGGACGTAAAGGGGGCGATTATGTATACCAATTGGTGAATTGGAGGGGTGGCGACTAGCGATAATGATGGTCTCAAGGGCATAGGGGTCAACCTGATATGTTTTACGTTGGGGCAGTTGTTGCAATTCTTGCAACAACTGAATCGCGGTCGAGTCCATTCTTCTCGAATGAGCTTCTCGTATGACGTCGATTCTCGCTCGCATCTCGTCTTATCGCCGCTTTTCATGAAGGGCGAAGCAACCTATTTTTCCAATGCTAGAATTGTTCCGTAAAAAGTCCTTGCTATTGGGCATGTCCCGTTCGAATGAAGCTCGCTTTGCTTCGGCCGGAGGTTTTTGTGGAAGACCAAACAACGCCAGTCGTTTCCCTTCTGGTTCCTATATGCAACGTTGAACGCTATTTACGCGAGTGCCTCGATTCTGCAGCTGCGCAAACGCTGCGTGACATCGAAATCATTTGCATCAATGACGGGTCGACTGACGGCTCGCTCGATATCATTAACGAATACGTTGCGCGAGATAGTCGCTTTCGCGCCATTGATAAGTCGAACAGCGGCTACGGCGATTCCATGAACCAGGGTATCGCGGCGGCTCGGGGAACCTATATTGGCATTCTCGAATCAGACGACTTTATGTTTCCTGACGCGCTCGAAAAGCTTGTTGCCAAGGCGCAGCAAACGAATGCCCAGGTCGTTAAGGGCGACTTCTTTCTGTATTGGTCGACTCCCGTGCAGCGCAAAGAGCTTTTCGGCATTATCGACAAGCCGATGCTCGGAGATGCATATCGCCCTATCGACCGTCCGGGCATCTTCTACAAAAAGCCGTCTATTTGGTCGGCGATTTATCGTCGCGATTTCCTTAACGAGAACAGTATTCGCTTTCTTCCCACGCCTGGCGCGTCGTATCAAGATGCAGGCTTCAACTTTAAAGTATGGGCCTGTGCTCAGCGTGCCGCTTTCATCGATAATCCGATTTTGTGCTATCGCCAAGACAATGAAAAGTCGTCCGTCAACTCGCCGAACAAGGTTTTCTGCGTGTGCGACGAATACGGGGAGATGCAACGCTTCCTTGACGATCGCCCCCAGTTGAAAAACAAATTGCAGGGCGTGTTTATGCGCATGAAGGTCGACAGCTATCGATGGAACGATGAACGATTGGTCGACAGCTTGCGTGCGGAATTCTGGGCTTGCGCGTCTGAGGAGCTGAAGCAAGATTGGGATGCCGGTCGCGTTGACTTATCGCTTTTCGACCCACGCGGCGAAACCGATTTGCGGCTCATGATTGAGTCGCCGACGGCATATATCGAGAAACGCGAAGATTTTCGCAAACCTGGAAAACTCAACACGTTCAAGCACTATTTCAAAATTGGTGGCCTACCGCTCGTGTGGCGCGTGCTGAAATATCAGCGCATCTATGGCCACAACGAGCATCCCGACGACTGTACAGTGGCGGCCTCAAAGTCGAAATCGAGTGAAGCGGAGGAGCGTTAAATGCCGACGCCTCGAATCTCGGTTATTGTGCCGATTTACAAAGTTGAAGACTGCCTGGCATGGTGTTTGGATTCCCTTGTTGCTCAAGATATGTCCGATTTTGAGGCGATTCTTGTAAACGACGGTTCCCCCGACGGCTCGCGCGCGATTGCTGAGCGGTATGCGCTTTGCGATGATCGTTTTAGGCTTGTTGATAAGGAAAACGGCGGGCTTTCAAGTGCACGTAACGCCGGCATTCGTGCCGCCGCGGCCCCAATTGTCGCGTTCCTTGATTCCGACGATCGCTTTACGCCCGATGCTTGTCGTGTGATCTGCGAAACATTCGACCGAACGGGAGCCGATATTGTGACCTTTGGCGCGAACGCTTATCCGCCTGAGGCAAGCTATCCGTGGCTTGAGCATGTGCTGAGTCCTCGCGATACTCAGTATGAAGGCTACAGCCCGGACATTTTGTTTAAAGAAGCGTCGCGTCCGTTTGCGTGGCGCACGGCCTGCTCGCGCAGCTTTTTGCGTGAAAGTGTCATTTGCTTCGAGGAATCTGTTAAATATGGCGAAGACCAGGTGTTCGACTTCGCGATTTACCCTCGTGCGAAAAAGACGGTCTTCATTTCGAATAAACTGTACGACTATCGCGTAGCGCGCTCGGGGTCTCTCATGGACACCATGCGGCAGAGCGACGAGGCTCGTCTGCTCGAGCACGTGAAAATCTATGCAGCTATCGTGCGTGGCTGGCGTCGCGACGGCCTCGTTGAAAAATATTCCAATGACCTGGCGTTCTTCCTTTGCGAATTCGCGCTTTATGATGCGCTCCGCTTGTTGAAGGGAAATGCGACCCCCGTTTTTGCGGCAGCAGGAAAAATGCTGAAGGAAGAAGGCTGCGCATCCTTGGCGTCGAGCGACGGCTTGGAGCTTTCGGTGCGTTCTATGCTCGAGTGCGCTCTCGACGAAACGGCGCCGAAGACAGCTGCGGCAAGAGCGAAGCTCATGGCCAATTTCGATGCGCTTCGATACGGAAGGCGTGGTGCGTTGCGTCGCGTCGTTGCCAATATGCTGGGCAGGTAACAACTAATGAAGATGAAGAAAATCATTTCGTGCCGAAGCCAAGGAAGGCTTTTCTACCTGCTCGAGTGCGTTGGCTCTCATGAATTTGACTTCGACAAGGTCTCCATTGAGTCGAAGTGCGATGGGCGCACGGTTCCCTGCGGTGCCTACCCGGCCGACTGCGCCGCATTGGGAAAAACGGGCGCGAAGCTCGAAGGCCCCGCCGCCGTCATCGTGCTGCCTTTTCTTGATGGAAAAAGTCAGAATGTCGAAGTGCGTTACGAGGGCAAGACGGTTGTGTCGTTCCGTTCTAACTCAAATGGAGAAAAGTGGGCATCGCGTCTTAACTACCGCTTGAGGCCAGCACTGTGCAATGCAATTCGTGATATGCAGGTCTCATATATTCAAAATCGATATCAGCCATCTTTTACGCGATACCTTTCGGCGGATGAAGGCGCTGTTTGGCGTATCGAAACTACGTGGCGCGGCAGCGCGGACTCGCTTCCGGAAATCGCTGTTTTCGACAATGCGATGCAGCCTCTCGAGGCCGAAGTACACACCTTTGAGTCCCAGCCTTGCGTGGAATTGCAGAATGGCACGTTTGCGAACAAGCTGTTCTCGAGCGTGAAACTTCCAAGCGATATTCGCGACTTCGTGGTTGTCGTAGGTGACCGAGATGGCGATGTCGACCAGGGATTTTGCTCTATGGATGGCAGGTTGTATAACGATATGCATTACCAAAGCTGGTTGCGCATGAAAGATGCGCGTGCCGACGACGATGCATATCGCGTGTGGTTTGAAGCTCATCGTGCGAGGCCGGGCGACATCGCTTGCCAGCGCAATGAAGCTGGAGCGTTCGCGTACCAGCCCCTTATGAGTATCGTTGTGCCATGCTACAAAACCGATAAAACGTACCTCCAAGAGCTCATCGATTCGGTCGAGGCGCAAAGCTATGGGAATTGGGAGCTTCTTCTGGTAGACGCTTCGCCCGAATGGAGCGTGGTTGCCGATGCGTGTGCCGAAACGCGTGATTCCAGAATCGTGCGTGTTCCGCTTAAGGAAAACGGTGGCATTGTCGTTAATACGAACGAAGGAATCGCAGCCGCAAAAGGTGACTACATTGCGTTTCTCGATCACGACGATCTTCTTGAACCCGATGCGCTGTTCAGGTATGCACGGGCACTTAACGATACGTCGCAGCAAGAACGCCCCCAGGTGCTGTTCTGTGATGAAGACATGTTTGAGAAAACAGGTGCATGGTCGCAGCCTGTGTTTAAAACCGACTTGAATGTTGACCTGCTGTATAGCCACAACTGCGTGACGCATTTTCTTATGGTGGAAGCGGCATTCCTCTTGAAGATCGGCGTTTCGCTGGAAGACGTCGCCGGCGCCCAAGATTACGACCTTGTGCTTCGCGCTTTGGCCGCGGGTGCCCGTTTTGAACATGTGCCGCATGTGCTGTATCATTGGCGCATTCACCCTGGGTCAACCGCCGATGGTTCTGCCGAAAGCAAGCCCTATGCCATAGAGGCAGGACGATTGGCCTTGCAGCGCCATTTCGCCTCGCGTGGCATAGCGGGCGAGGTCGAGGAAACGGCGACGCCATTTGTGTATCGAATGCGCTATGAGCTGCCGACTCCCGCGCCGCTGGTGAGCATCGTCATTCCGACCAAAGACCATATTGAAACGCTCGACGCATGCATAACCTCTATTGCGGAAAAATCGACGTATTCCAATTACGAGATTGTGCTCGTAGAAAACAACAGCACTAAACAGGGGACCTTCGACTACTACGCGGGCGTTCCGCATCGAATCGAGGAGCTTTCGAAGGGTAGGGGAACTGCGCGTGTCGTAACGTGGCCGGGCGAGTTCAACTATCCCAAGATTGTAAATTTTGGCGCGAGCCGGGCAAAGGGCGAATACCTGCTCTTGCTCAACAACGATACCGAGGTAATCTCGCCCGATTTCATCGAAGAAATGATGGGCTATTTGCAGCGTGAAGACGTTGGTGTGGTGGGCGCAAAGCTGTATTACGCCGACGGACTTACTCAGCATGCGGGCATACTAGTTGGCGTTCGCGGGGCCATTGCGCACGCCAACCAGGATTTCCCGAGTAATAGGGGGGGCTACCTGGGTCGCGCTGTGCGCCCAGGCAATTTTTCGGCGGTGACAGGCGCATGTCAAATGATGCGCCGCGAGCTGTTCGAGCAACTTGGTGGCTACGATGAGCGGTTTGCCGTGGGGTTCAACGATGCCGATTTCTGCCTAAGAGCATGGGAAGCAGGCTTCAAAACTGTGTTTTCGCCTTATGCTGAGCTCTACCATTACGAATTCACCTCACGCGGCAGGGAAGAGGTTGATCAGGAGAAATTGTCGCGTTGGAAGCGCGAGCAGGCATTGTTTATGCAGCGATGGCCGAGATTTTTCTTGGCTGGCGATCCATTTTTCGGCGGCAATCTTGACATAAACGACGACTACTTCGATTTGCCTTAGCGTGGGGCACTGCGAGGCTCTTCGTGCATGTTCGTCACCACAAGGCCTATCGCTCGCATCGATCACGGGCGATAGGCCTTTTATGGTTGATGCGCCTAATGCCTCGTCGTTATGGCTTGCATGTTAGAATTAAAGTTTGAATTGGCCTGCGAGCTAGTGCGCGGGCGAAAACGAACGAAAGGGAAAGCATAGCAATGCCTTTCAACAAAGAGAATTTCAACCGCGATTGGTTCATTTTGCGATCGTTGGTTTCAAAGGATTTTAAACTGAAGTACCGCCGCAGTGCGTTGGGCGTGCTGTGGAGCGTGCTGAATCCTCTGCTTATGATGGTGGTGCTTACGGCGGTGTTCTCGACGGTGTTCCGCTTTAATATCGAGAACTTTCCGCTGTACCTTATCTTGGGACAAACGTTGTTCACGTTTATGTCCGACGCGACGTCGAGCGCTATGGGATCCATTATCGATTCGGCTCCACTCATCAAGAAGATTCGTATCAACAAGGTGCTTTTCCCCTTGGAGAAGGTCTGCTTCGCATTGGTCAATTTCGTGGTGTCGCTCATTGCCGTTGCGGCCGTAATGCTGTTCTTCCGTATTGTGCCTACGGTGAACATTTTGCTGCTTCCGTTCTTGCTGGCAATGCTGTTTATGTTCAGCCTGGGCATTGGCCTTTTGCTTTCGGCTCTTTCGGTATTTTTCCGCGATGTTATGCACCTGTGGAGCGTTCTGCTTACGGCATGGACGTATGCGACGCCGTTGTTCTACCCGGTGGATATTCTGCCTGATTGGGCTGTGCCCATCATGAACATGAATCCCATGTATTACTACGTCTCATATTTCCGCGAAATCGCGCTGTACGGCAATACTCCGTCGCTCGAGCAGACGCTTGTGTGCCTGCTGTGCGGCGTGGGTGCCCTGATTGTTGGCCTGCTTGTGTTTAAGAAGCAGGAAAAGAAATTCATCCTTTACGTGTAAGGCGGTTGGCATGCCAGAAGTCGTAAACACCTCGGCGTTGACGGTCGAAGACGAAACTGCCGAAATTGAAGATAATCGCCCCGTTATGATCGACGTGGACCATGTGTCCATGTCGTTCAACATGGCAAGTGAACAGCTGAATAACTTGAAGGAATATGCTATTGCCATCGCTCGCGGCAAGCTGTTCTTTGAGGAATTTAAAGCGCTCGATGACGTGTCGTTCAAGGTGCGCAAGGGCGATGTGTTCGGCATTATGGGCACGAATGGCTCGGGTAAATCGACTATTCTGAAGATTATTGCGGGCGTGCTTGAGCCCACTAAGGGCAAATGCACGGTGAATGGCAACATTGCGCCGCTCATCGAACTGGGCGCGGGCTTCGACATGGATCTTTCGGCGCGTGAGAACATCTACCTTAATGGCGCATTGCTCGGTTATTCTAAACAGTTTATTGACGAGCATTTTCAAGAAATCGTTGAGTTCGCCGAAGTCGAGAAGTTTCTTGATATGCCACTGAAGAACTATTCTTCAGGTATGGTTGCTCGCATTGCGTTCGCCATCGCGACGGTTATTGTTCCTGAGATTTTGGTCGTCGATGAGGTTCTTTCCGTCGGCGACTTTATGTTCCAGAAGAAATGCGAAGACCGCATTACCCAGCTCATCGAAGAATACGGTGTGACAGTGCTCATCGTGTCGCACAGCAACGATCAAATTGCGCGTCTGTGCAACAAAGCGGTATGGATTGAGAAGGGTCATGTGCGCTTGAGCGGCTCCGCCGATGATGTAGCTAGAATTTATGGCGCCCTAGGTGGTCGTACGGGCAGCAAGGAAGCTGAGCAGCGCGTTTTCGAGGCCATGCGTGCAAGTTCCAATTTCGTTGTCGACAGAAATCATTGCGTGTCGGTTTTTGGGGAGAATGCCAATGCCTCTTGTTCGCAATTGGTTATGCGTGCCTGGAAAAATGATCAATCTGATTCAGTCGTGCTTGCTGCCGATAATACCCATGCAAACGCCGTCGTTGCAAACGGTATTGCGGGTGCCCTGGGCGCGCCGCTGCTTCCGTTGGGCAGCAATGGGCTGCAAGACTCGGTTCGATTGGCATTAATGGCGCTTTTGCCGAATCGTGTGATTATCGTTGACGCGGGTGGGGTTTCTGTCGACTGCCCTGATACGCTTGATTTTCTTTCAACAGTTCCAGAGGTCATATATTTTGGCAATAAGCCACTTCTCGATGTTTCGCTCGAAGTCATCGAATTTGGTAATAAGGAAGGTATTTGGCACGAATCACTATTCGTTACAACATTTGAAAATAGCTTCGAATCGCTGGCGGCAGCGCCATGGATTTATTCAGAAAAAGCTCCTGTCTTAATCGGCGATGCTTGTGACGAACTTTGCCGTTTGAACCTAGCGGATGATTTGCCGACTAACTGTGGTCGTTGTTTTATAATTGGCCGTGTGGCGGATGAATGGAAATCCAGCCTGGAATCCTTACCGAATGTATCAATTGACATGATGGGGGCTTCTGAGACGGGGCTTGCTTGTGCTGAAATTGGGACGAGGGCATGCGGGATATTTGAAGAGCGTTCAATTCTTTCAGGATGCATCTTCGGATCAATAACTTCATCGCAGTGGCCTCAATTGCTGAGCTGCGGCTGTGTTGGCGGAAAAATGGGAATGCCGTTATACCTTTTTAACGATACAAATTTGGACAGCGAAAGCGCTGCGCTGGATTTTGCTAGTGCATTAAAAGGGAAGGTTCCCAAGATTGTTTTTGTTGGTGATGGGGCGGGGCTGGGTCAGATTGAGAAGGACCTTATTGCGTTTAAGTGTTTTGCAGACCAATAGCTTAGTCTAGCCACTCGCAGCAATTCGTCGAGGCTGGCTTAAATAGGAATCGGATTTGTCGTAGTATGGCAACATTGAAGTTTTTGATAGGAGCGCGATGTTGCCCAAGGGGATGTTTGCGCCATTATTGGCGATGATGCTGTTTTTCTGCCCGACGTATGCTTATGCGGAAGACTTAATTGGTTTTGAGGGCGATTCCGATGCTCCCAGCTCCAAAACTTCTGATATTTACGCTGTTTCCGATGGGGACCCCGCCGCCCCCAGGGCCACCGCCTCGCCCGCCGGCGACGGCGAGGCCCTGATCGAGTGGGGCGCCGTCGACGGCGCCGAGCGCTACGCGGTCGCCGAGGTCATGCCCGGCGGGTCCTACCGCAACCTCGACCTCGGGGTCTCCGGAACGTCCTACCTCGCCTCCGGCCTCGCCAACGGCGTCGAGCACCGCTTCCTGGTCCAGGCCCTCGTCGGGGGCCGCTGGTCGTCGTTCGGCGAGGGCCAGTACTGCGCGGTCACGCCGCTGGGCGCCGTGCGCCCCGCGCCCGCGGCCGCCGCCGGCGACGGCCGCGTGAGCCTGTCGTGGGCCCCCGTGAGCGGGGCGGAGCGCTACGCGGTCGCCTGGCGCCCGGCGGGCTCTCAGTCCTGGACGACGTCGACCTACGACTGCGCCGGCACCTCGTGGGAGGTGGCGGGCCTGTCCAACGGCCGCGCCTACGAGTTCGTCGTGCAGGCCCGCTCCTGGGGCCGCTGGACCGACTTCTCGGCGGCCGACCTCGCCTCCGCGACGCCGCAGGACCCCGCCGCCCCCAGGGCCACCGCCTCGCCCGCCGGCGACGGCGAGGCCCTGATCGAGTGGGGCGCCGTCGACG
>CAKUEV010000033.1 GCA_934646845.1 uncultured Slackia sp. | reverse complement strand
GTTGAATGCGGCGGTCTCGAAAACCGTTTGGCCCGCAACCCGGGTCACGGGGGTTCGAATCCCCCCTCCTCCGCCAGTTTGAACGCTACAGGCACGGTTCTCCGTGCCTGTTTTTCTTTTTGTAAGCCCGTTCTGACGAACGGGCTTTTTTCATTTGAGCCGTCCTGACGCTGCGCGGCATTCAGGACGGCATCTTGCCCTTCAGTCGTCGCTCGCGTACCGAAGTACGCTTCGCTTCTCCTTCAAGGCAATCTGCTCGCCCGGAATGCCGCTCGCTGTCCTTCGAGCGAATGGGTCGCTAGACACGTCCCAGCGCACATGCAAAGCAAGCGCCACCCTACCCGTTACCTGTTAAATGCTCGTAGCGTTTAACAGGTTTGAGCGGGTTTGGACATGAAAAAGCGCCCGCGATAACGGGCGCTTTCTTGTTGGATTATGCGATGATGGCTTAGAAGGTCACCTTCGGAGCAACCTCCGCACCAGCCTGGGCATCGAAGCTCGAACGCTCCTTGAAGCCGAACATGCCGGCGAACAACACGGCGGGGAACGTCTGAATGGCCGTGTTGTACTTCATGACCGTATCGTTGAAGCTCTGGCGCATGTAGCTGATTTTATCTTCCGTATCGGCCAGCTGCGACTGGAGTTGCTGGAAGTTCGCATTCGCCTTCAGCTCGGGATAAGCCTCGGAAACTGCGAACAGCGACTTCAACGTGCCGCTCAGGGCGTTGTCGGCTTCCATCTTCGCTTCAGGAGTCGTTGCATTGGTAACAGCCGAACGCGCAGCGATCACCTTCTCAAGCGTGCCCGACTCATGAGCGGCGTAGCCTTTCACCGTTTCGACCAGATTGGGAATAAGGTCGCAACGTCGCTGCAGCTGCACGTCGATTTGCGCCCAGGCGTTGTCGACCATATTGCGCATTTTCACGAGGTTGTTGTACAGCATGATCGCCGCAATAACGAGCACGACGATAATCGCGAGAATAATTCCAAGTACCATGATTTCGCCTTTCGGACGGAAGTTTCGGCGCCCTGCGCGCCGTGTGCCATCATTATACGGAATCGGGCGTTCGCGCAACGCCTACGCGAGCAACGTTCACCCAAGCGTTGCGTTGGCGAGCCGGCAAGCGACCGCCTCGAAAAGGCGGCGCCAGAACCCGGACCCCAAAGTCCAAGCCCAAGACCCGAAGCCCCAAACGGGGGCGATAATTCTCGCAGCGCTTCCCCATATGCCGCACGACTCTAAACGAATTGGGCCACGCCGCGCGCCGTCGCTACCAGATCTTACGCGGAGCACCGAGGTTCGAACCTGCGCCTTGTCCATCGAGCACGCGCACGCCAATGGGGGCAAACGAGCAGCTGCGCGCCCACATACCCTTCAGTTTTGCCGCGGCCACAATATCGGCTGCCTTGCGAATCGAATCGCCGTCTTCCACAACCGCGAACGTCGCAGAACCGCTTCCGCACAAAAGCACCTCGGCCTTGCCCGCCGCATCATGCGCAACGCCCGGCTGAGACGCGAGCCACTCGCGCGCCTCGGCAAGGGCGGGAAGCACCTGCTCAGACGCCGCAGCAAGATTATTGAACAATGGCAATTCAACAGCCGACTCAATTGCGTCGGTCGATTCGGCATGCTGTACGGCCGCCAGCTCGTCGAATGCGGCATATGCGGCTTTCGTAGACACGCCTTCGTCAATTTTCACGAGGACCACCGTGCCGCGCGTAGGCTCGAACGTGCGCTCGAGCACATCGCCTTTCTCCCCCAGCTGCACACAACCGCCATGAAGGAAAAACGCCACGTCGGCGCCCAATGCGCGCGCCACGTCAAGCGCGGCCTCGCTCGCGGCATCTTCGCCCCAAGCGCGGCACAGCCCGGCGATAACGGCCGCCGCATTCGACGAGCCGCCACCAAGGCCGGCCTCGAACGGAATATGCTTTTCGATATGGATGGAAACATGCCCCTGTTCGTGACCGAGCTTTTCGGCAAGCGCCGCCGCAGCCTTGTAAGCGATGTTGCTTTCAGGAGCCACATCCAATTCGGGAATGCCCTCAAATGTCGTGCACGTCACGTCGATCGCGAAATCGTTGAAGCCATCAGGGTTCAAGTGCGCATCCACGCCATCGTCAAGAACGACCGTGACCATATCATGCAGCGTCAACGCCTGCATGATTGATTTCGCCTGATGGAAACCGTCGGCGCGGCGCTCGCCAATCTCGAGCTGCAAATTCACCTTCGCGGGGGAAAACACCGTGAGAGTCTGTTTCATGTCATTGCCTTCCTATTTCTCGCCGCGGCGCGCTTCGAAGAATTCCGAAAGCACGGCGGCACACTCACTCGCAAGCACGCCCGACTGAACCTCAAACGTATGGTTGAGCCGTTCGTCGGCATGTATCGAATACAGCGACCCCAATGCGCCCGCCTTGGCATCGGGCGCGCCGTACACGCATCGGCCAATGCGCGCTTGGTGCATAAGGCCCGCGCACATAATGCACGGCTCGAGCGTGACATACACCGTGCAGTCGGGAAGACGCCAGCGTTCGAGCTCGCGCGACGCCTGCATGATGGCGGAAAACTCTGCATGCGCCGAGGGGTCGGCGTCGGCTTCCCTATGGTTGCGGGCCTCGGCGACAACCTCACCTTGGCACACCACCACGGCGCCTATGGGCACCTCGCCCTCGCATGCCGCACGTTTTGCCTGCTCAAGAGCTGCACGCATGAAGCGCTCGTCATCTTCGGCAACATCGTCGGCCGACCGCCACGCTTCGGCGAGCGACATGCCCTCATAGCTCCATGCCATGCAAGCCCCTTCCTTCATATATATATGCAGTGTGCATTGTAGAGCATGCCCGCGCGCTGCGGAGGTTTTCGCGAATCGACCACCAAGCTGTGAACATGGCGTGAATCTGCGGTGCCGCCTTTCCGCAAAATCGCGCGCGACGGGCGAGTCGGTTTCGAGGCGTTCCTATAATGAAGGGGTCTCGCCTCCCACTTGGAGGCATTTTTCCTTGGAGCAGCATGCGTGTTGAAGGCGACTACGCCTCTAGCTTCGTGCGCGCTCAATCCAAATCGCTTCGCCGGAGCGCTACAACCGGCCCGAAAACGTTGCGGCACACGCCGCGGAGGGGAGCTTTCAACTTGAAATTGGCTCGACATCAAATAATTATGCTTGTCGTCATGATCTTCGGCACATTCGTGACCGTGCTGAACCAAACGCTGGTCACGCCCGCCTTGCCTTCCATCATGACGGAAATGAACGTCGATGCGGCAACGGCGCAATGGCTCACCACGGGCTTCACCCTGGTCAACGCCATTATGATTCCCATTACCGCTTACCTGATCGACCGCTATTCCACACGCAACCTATTCACGGTGTCGATGCTCATTTTCACCGCCGGTTCGGCGCTCGCGGGTTGGGGCCCCAATTTCCCCGTGCTGCTCGCCGGCCGTTTGCTGCAGGCAGCCGGCGCGGGCATTTTGATGCCCATGGTCATGACGGTGCTCATGCTCACCTTCCCGCCTGAACGCCGCGGTTCAGCCATGGGCCTGTTCGGCATCGTCATCGCATTCGCGCCCGCCGTTGGCCCTTCGGCGGCCGGTTTCGTGATCGATGTCTACAACTGGCACGTGCTGTTCTGGATTGTGGTGGCGCTTTCGGCAGCAGGCATTATCTGCGCCTGGTTCGCATTGAAAAGCACGCCGAAGAACGAGTCGAAGAACCTGCCGCTCGATAAGCCTTCGGTCGCGCTTTCGACCATCGGTTTCGGCGGCCTTCTGTATGGCTTTTCGACCATCGGCTCGAACGGGCTCAACATCGCCGATGCGGTGATCACGCTCGTCGGCGCCATTGTCGTGGTGCTGTTCTTCCGTCGCCAGTTGAAGATGGATTGCCCCATGCTCGAGGTGCGCGTGCTTGCGAACAAGAAATTCCTGGTGGGCACCATTATTGGCATGCTCGTGCAGGGCGCGCTTTTGGCGGCAGGCATTCTGATGCCTATCTACCTGCAGAGCTACCTGGGTTATTCGGCGACCATTTCAGGCCTGGTCATTCTGCCGGGCGCCATTGTGATGGGCGCGATGGGCCCCATTGCCGGACGCCTTTTCGACAAGCACGGCCCGCGCGTGCTGAGCCTCATTGGCACGAGCGTGCTCACCCTCTCGACGCTCGCATTCGCATTCCTGGGCGACTCGACGGGATTGATTTACCTCACCATTCTGTACACGGTGCGCATGTTCTCGCTTTCGCTCGTGAACATGCCCATTACCACATGGGCTATGAATGCGCTCGACAATAGCCTCATGAACCACGGCACCTCGGTGAACAATACCCTGCGCCAGGTGGCAGGCTCGTTCGGCACGGCGCTGCTCGTCTCCATTTCCTCTATCGCGACGAATATGAGCGCGGGCGCGACCGACCCCGTACATGCGGGCATTTTCGGCGTGAATATGGCGTTCGCGGGTGCCACGGTGTTGTGCCTTATCGGTTTCGTGCTTACCGTGATTTTCGTGAAAGACAAACCGAGCGACGCAGCCGAGGCCGACCCCGACAACGCCAAGCGTTCCGTGCTCGAAAGCATCATGAAATGCGACGTGTTCACCCTGCCCGAGAATGCAACGGTTTTCGATGCCGTAAAACTGCTGGTCGACCATCATATTTCGGCGGCGCCCATCGTGGATGGAAACGGCAAGCCTATCGCGTTTGTATCGGACGGCGACGTGGCCCGCTTCCTCTCGAAGCGCCACAGCACCTACACCGACCCGGTGGCGCTCATTATGCTCACCGAATCGAGCAGCGACGACTTCGCCGTGAAAGCCGCGAAAATCATGAAGATGCGCGCGTACGACATCGCGACGCATGGCGTGATTTCGATTGACGTGCATACCGACATTCGCGAGGTGTGCCGTATATTGGGCGAGAATCACTTGAAGAAGGTCCCTGTGACCGACGAAGACCAGCTCGTAGGCGTCATCAACCGAAGCGACATCGCGCACTACTCCATGCGCAAATACTTGGAGCAAAACGAATCGGAGCTCGCCCAAACCGCCGCGACGGCATAACGGCCCCGATTTAAGCCACGGGCACGGCACCAAACAAGCACTCCGGCGCAAACAAGCCGCCGTAACGACAATGCTGCGCGTCCGCAGCGGGTGCCCCAACGAAAAGACTCGCGAGGGGCGTCTCTATGAAATCGCACAAGCGTGCGCGCCATGCATACGCCGCGCACTCACACAATTTCAAGGAACGTCGACGCATTTTCTTGAAGGCAACGAGCTTTGTGGTATGCTTTCAGGGCTTTGGAGGAATGGCCGAGTGGTTGAAGGCGGCAGTCTTGAAAACTGTTGTGCCGCAAGGTACCGTGGGTTCAAATCCTACTTCCTCCGCCATTGAGTTATTGCGCCGTCCCCCCCGGACGGCGCTTTTTCGTTTAAGGCATTCAGACGCTGCGCAAGAGTCTGGCGTGAATGGATGCTCAAAAACGACTGAAGGCGCGAAGGGTGAAGCTTTGGCAGGAGGAACCGTGGAACGCGAAATCACCCCGGGCGTATATCGCCACTTCAAAGGAAACGAATACGAGGTCATTGGCGTGGCGAAACACTCTGAGACCGAAGAACCCTTGGTCATTTACCGCGCGCTCTATGGCGAACGCGGCCTTTGGGCGCGACCGCTCGACATGTTTGCGGGCGAAGTCGACCACGATAAATACCCCGATGCCAAGCAGCGATACCGATTCGAAAAAGCATAGCCCCATTTTCTTCCCCAACCACAAAAGGCTCGAGCCGCAAAGCTCGAGCCTTTTCTAAAAAGGGGCCGATTCCTTGAAGGGAAGGTGGAGGGGTGGGATCGGCCCTTACGGATTATTGTGTTGCCGCGCTGCGAAACGTCAGCGCCAACTCATTATTTGCCGGCAGCGGCGTTTTCGCCAGCAATCTTGCCGTACACCATGCACATGCCCGAAGACAGGCCCTTCAACGAGATGGGGTACTGCACGGCGAAACGGCCGCCCTGCGGAGCGCCGCAGGCATACAGACCCTTGATGAGCTTGCGGTCGTTGTCATACACATGGCACTCGTCGTCGGAATCGAAGCCGCCCAGGTTGCCCAGCGTAAGAGCACAGCCGCACTCAGCAGCGTAGAACGGGCCATTTTCCAGAGCGAACAGACGCTGAGAGCTCTTGAAGAAGTCGGTGTCTTCGCCAGCCTTGCACAGTTCGTTGTAGCGATCGATGGACTTCTTCGCCTCGTCGATGTCGATGCCCTCGATCTTGGAAAGCAGCTCATCGATGGTGTCGGCCTTCAGGCAACGGCCCTCGGTAACAGCCGTGTCGATGTCTTTCTGGGTACGCACGTTAATGCGCAGACCAGAAGCGGTGTACTCGGGAAGCTCCTCTTCGCGATAGATGCATGCAACACCATGGGCGGCCGGGAAGTACTTGAGCTGCTCGGGCCAGCTGGCATCGAAGAACTGGTAGGCCTTGCGCTCAGGCTGAAGCTCAACCTGGTTCTCAAGCTGCTGACCAGGAAGGTCTTCGTTCATGAAGCGCTTGCCGCGCAGATTCAGCCACAAAAAGCCGTTGTTGCCGATAACGCCACGGCCGTCAGCACCAGCGCCGCCGCCCATGTGGTGAATCATCGGCGCATGCCACTGCTCGATATGAGCACCGGCCCACGCACCCATCTTGTGGCCGTCGCCAACGTTGGTGTAGTTGCCATCGGCATCCATATCGAGGGAGAGAATCTGAATGCCATTCTCAACGCACTGAGGAGCGTAGAACTTCATCATGTCCTCATTGGCCAGGTAGTCGCCGGTGGCGATAACAACAGCCTTGGCGTTGATCTTGATGTATTTCTCGGAGCCGTTCTTCTGGGCATAAATGCCGGCGATGGCACCATCGGAATCCTGGATGAGCTCGACGCCCTTGGTTTCATAGCGAACATCGGCGCCCGCGTCTACAGCGACCTGCAGGTTATCGGCCTGCACGGTGGCCAGGCTGCTGAAGCCAACCGAGGTGGGGTAGCACGGAAGGTCTTCTTTTGTGTAATCGTAGGTATCCGGCATAGGATACATGTAGGGGTACATGTAGTTCTTCTGGCTCTCGGTGGGAATCTCAGCATAGCTTTCAGGAGCGATGTAGAGGTTCTTGGAGGCGGAAATGAACCAATCAAGCGCTTCGCCAGAGTTGTCGTAGTAGGTCGACATGATGGACTGGTTCACATGGTGGCTGCCTTCCTCCATGTGCATGTTCACGACGGTCTTCTTGTCCATGTAGCCATCGCCGCGGCCCCATTTAGCCTGCGTCTGACCACCGAAAATAGCCATATCGGAAGCGACGGAGTTAAGTTTCGGCGACGCCTCGAGCGCGACGACCTTCGCGCCGGCTTCCGCAGCGGCACGAGCGGCGGGAACGCCAGCGCAACCGAGGCCAACGACGACAACGTCAGCGTCAACGGTCTCCTCGACGTCGGAATCGGAAATCTGGGGCTTCTCGCCGAGCCAAGGCATAGCGCCCGTGCCGTCGAAGCCCATCGTGGTCTCGCCCGTAGCGGCGGCCTTGGTATCGGCCTTGGCGTCGCTCTTGGAGCTGGAAGCAGACGGCGAGCAAGCGCTCAAGCCAGCCATGCCAGCAATCGCGGCACCCGCGACAGCGGCGCCAGACAAGAAGTTACGACGGCTCATACCATTCTCAATGCTCATGGTGTAATCCTCCCTTTGGATTGTGCAGCCCCCTCTGGCTGCGCTTTAACCATGCGGCCCTTATAGGCCTTGCTTATGGTTCGTGGCGCTTCCTGCACCCCGAACCGATGCATTGCATTATGGGAAGTTTTGCCGAAAAAAGAACCATCCCCCATGGTTGAATCAGGGGGATGGCGAGCGTTTCAAGATATGGACCAAATGTGTTGATTTTATTGTTTGCCCAGTTCAGAAGGCTCAACACTTATGGATGATGATGGATTTTACCGTTGCTTTGCCATTGAAGCGCGTGCGTGCGGCAAAGGGATGAGCCCTTACCGCACCGAAAAGCTAAAGCGTGCGAAGCGCGTCGACCAGAGCAGTTTTGCCCTCGGTTTTCGCATCCTTCATCTTGATGACCTTCGCGGGAACGCCGGCGACAACCGCGCCCGCGGGAACATCATTCACCACGACGGCGCCCGCGGCGACAACCGCGCCCTCGCCCACGCGGCAACCCTCGAGCACCACGGCGTTCGCTCCAATCATGACATTGTCCTCAACGATAACGGGGGTTGCGCTCGCAGGCTCAACCACGCCGGCCAGCACCGTGCCTGCGCCAATGTGGCAATGCTTGCCGACAATGGCACGACCGCCCAGCACCACGCCCATATCGATCATGGTGCCTTCGCCGATAACCGCGCCAATGTTAATAACCGCGCCCATCATGATGACGGCGTTATCGCCAATCTCAACCTGGTCACGAATAATCGCGCCCGGCTCGATGCGGGCATTGATTTCCTTCATATCGAGCATGGGTACAGCGGAATTGCGGCAATCGTTCTCGACTTCGTAGTAATCGAACGCATCGGCGTTGGCCTCAAGCACAGGCTTGATGTCGGCCCAATCGCCGAACACGATTTTGCCCTTGCGGCCGCCGAACACCTTCACTTCGCTCTTCGTAGCGTTGGCCTTATAGTTGATTTTCTGGCCAGGTTTCTCGCGCACATACACCTTTACCGGGGTTTTCTTTTCGGACGTAGCGATGAAATTGATGATTTCTTCAGCGTTCATGTTGATTCCTCTTACTCTTGTCCGCCGATTCCTCAGGGGCGCGGCAAGCCCTACGGAACCACAGCGGGCTACCGTTCACATCGTTCACTATGCGCCCGCTTGACTGCGTTTCATATTGAAATGAAGAGCAAGCTTGAACGCAGACGGTTCCGCAAGGCCTGCCGCACCCCTGCGGAATCTACTCAGACCGCACACTTAGTACGCTTTGATTCTAAAACATCAGCTCGTCGAAGCCGTAGAACCCAGGTTCACGCTCGACCAGCTTTTTCGCCGCAGCCACAGCGCCCGACGCGAAAATGCGGCGGCTCGTGGCGCGATGCGTAAGGGCGACCTCTTCATCTTCGCCGAAGAAATGCACCGTGTGGGTGCCGGCGACCGTGCCGCCACGCAGGGCATGCACGCCGATTTCTCGAGTGGGGCGCTTACCGCACATGCCTTCGCGGCCATACACCACGTCGCAGGCATCCTCGGGATCCACGGCCGAGAGCAGCAGCTTCGCGGTGCCGCTCGGCGCGTCGACCTTCTGATTGTGATGGGTCTCGACGATTTCGATATCGAAACCGGGCAGCGCTTTTGCGGCCTCAGCGGCGAGACGGCGCAACACCGCCACGCCAAGCGAGTAATTCGCGCTATGGATGACGGGCGCTTTCTCGCCGAGCGCGCGAATGCGACCCATTTCGGCTTCGTCGTAACCGGTGGTGCCGCTCACAAGCGCCGCACCCGTGCGATTCACATAAGCCTCGACCAAGTCGAGCATGCTCTTATGCGAGAAATCAATCGCGACATCGGCCGCGGGGGTGGTGTCGGCAAGCTCATCCTTGTTGTCGATGCCGATAACGCCCGCAAGTTCGAGCGATTCATCGGATTCAACAAGCTCGCGAATGATGGTTCCCATACGGCCATCGCCGATAACAAGTACTTTGGTCATATTCGTTCCTCTTCAACACTCAAACACGGCGGGCGGCCTAGATAATGCCGGCATTCTTCATGGCGGCAGCAATCGTCGCCTTCGCCGCATCGCTCGGCTCGCACAACGGCTGACGATACACCGCCTTGCCGAAGCCCATGAGTTCCAACGCGTATTTCACCGGAATAGGGTTCACTTCGCAGAACAGCGAATCGACGAGCTCAATGCCCGCAAGCTGAGTTTTCAACGCAGCGGCACGATCGCCCGCAAGCCACGCATGGCACATGTCGTGCACTTCCTTCGGCTGCACATTCGCCCAAACCGAAATAACGCCGCGGCTGCCCAACGCCATCATGGGCACAACGATATCGTCGTTGCCCGAGAACATGCAGAAGTCGTCGGACAGGTAGCGCGCGATTTTCGTCGCATAGCCAATATTGCCCGAAGCCTCTTTGATGCCGAAAGCATTGGGGTGCTTCGCCAGGCGCGCGACATTCTTCTCGGAAATAGAGCACCCCGTGCGACCAGGCACGTTGTACAGAATGCAGGGAATATCGACCGCATCGAGCACCGTAGTGAAGTGACGGTAGATGCCTTCCTCGTTCGACTTGTTGTAGTACGGCGTGATGAGCAGCAAGCCATCGGCGCCCATCTTCTGGAAGCTCAGGCTCTTTTCGAGCATGGTCTGCGTGCTGTTCGAACCGCTGCCTGCGATAACAGGCACGCGTCCCGCAACGCGGTCGACGACGAACTTGCACACCTCGTCGTCTTCCTCGTGCGACATGGTCGACGATTCGCCCGTAGTGCCCAGCGTGAGCAGGGCGTCGGTCCCGTTTGCCAGATGGAAATCGACCAGGCGGCCAAGCGCCTCGAAGTCGACGCTGCCATCTTCAGCGAACGGCGTGACGAGCGCCACGATGGAGCCGCTCAAGCCTTTCATATCTGCCATGTTCTTTCCTTTCGTCGTTTTAGGAAACGACGAAGCGCTCGAGGATGCGAGACCACCGGTCGCTTCGCCTAGCCCCTTATGCGCTTGCCCTCACGCATCGAAGTACGCTTGGCCGCGCGGCGGGGCTCTTCGAAACACCGGACGGCCTCTCGCTGGCTTTCGCCAGTCGGGCAACGCTTATTTCCCTTTGAGTTTCCTTTCGTCATAAGGGGCGCCGTCCAGCAACTCGTCGCAACCATACAGCGTCGCGAAGTAGTCGGCCGGCGTCTCGGCGCGGCGAATGAGCTTCACGCTGCCGTTTTCACGAAGCAGCAGCTCAGCGCTGCGCAGCTTGCCGTTGTAGTTATAGCCCATGGAGTGGCCATGCGCGCCGGTATCGTGAATCACGAGCACGTCGCCGTCTTCGATTTCAGGCAGCGCGCGGTCGATCGCGAATTTGTCGTTGTTCTCGCACAAGCCGCCCACCACGTCGTACACGTGATCGCACGGCGCATCCTCCTTGCCCGCCACGGTAATGTGATGGTAGGAACCGTACAGCGCCGGGCGCATGAGGTTCGCCGCGCACGCGTCGACGCCGATATATTCCTTATAAATATGCTTGTGGTGGATAGCCGTGGTAACCAAGCAGCCGTACGGACCCATCATGAAGCGGCCCATTTCCGTGAAAATCGCCACATCGCCCATGCCAGCAGGCACGAGGATTTCCTCATACACGCGGCGAACGCCTTCGCCAATCGCGCGAATATCGTTCGGCGCCTGGCCAGGCTCGTAAGGAATGCCCACGCCGCCCGACAGGTTGATGAACTCGACATGCGCGCCCGTTTCTTGCTGCAACTGAACGGCAAGCTTGAACAGCACGGCGGCGAGCTCGGGGTAATAATCGTTCGTCACGGTATTGCTGCACAGGAAGGCATGGATGCCGAAATGTTTGGCACCCTTGGCCTTGAGCGTGCGGAATGCCTCGAACAGCTGCTCAGTCGTCATGCCGTATTTGGCATCGCCCGGGTTGTCCATAATGCCGTTCGAGATTTCGAAAAGCCCGCCGGGGTTGTAGCGGCAGCTGATGGTTTCAGGAATGCCGCCAATCGTTTGCTCGAGGAAATCGATATGCGAAATATCATCAAGATTGATGATGGCGCCCAGCTTCGCAGCCGCCTCGTAGTCGGCCGCGGGGGTTTCGTTCGACGAGAACATAATGTCGTGGCCTGAGATGCCCATGGCATCGCAAAGCTGCAGCTCGGTCGCCGAAGAGCAGTCGCATCCGCACCCGTAATCGCGCAGGATATTGATAAGGAACGGGTTCGGCGTGGCCTTTACCGCGAAATATTCTTTGAAGCCTGGGTTCCACGCAAACGCGTCGCGCACCGCCTCCATGTTGCGGCGAATGCCCGCTTCGTCATAGAGGTGGAACGGCGTGGGATAACGCTCGATAATCTCATCGAGCTGGGCCTTCGAAACGAAGGGTTGCTTGTTCATGCGCGTCGCCTTTCTGAAAACCTGCGCGCGACCCGGCGGGAAGAACCCTCCCGAACCGCATAATAAAAAAACGCCAGTAAGGCACGGCCTCACTGGCGTCGCATGCGCGGCATACACCAGCGCAAAACATTTCACAGCAAGATAGCGCACCTGCGATTTCGCAGACAGTCTTACGGGTGTTCCCCGCAAACCCATTCGCGCGCCGTGCCCGGCAAGGCGAATTCGGCGGGTTTGCCTCGCTTTGGGGTCAACGCCTGCCGACTTCCCCAAGGCCCATCGCACCCGCGCCTCTATCGTTCGAATGAAACTATCACTTTAGTGCGCTAAAGTCAAAGCGCGAAGGCTATAATGTGCGAGAATTCAAGGAACTTTTAGACGAAGAGGCACTATGAACGAATGCGAACCTTGCAGCGGCGCGTTTGCCGAACCCACGCTGGCCGACCTCACGCAATACCGCCGCGACCTGCATCAAATTCCTGAAGTTGACTTCGATTTGCCGAAAACCATCGCGTACGTGCATTCGGTCATCGACGAGCTGCCATGCGAAGTGTTCGAGCCGTGCCGCTCAACCGTGTGCGCATTTTTCGACCGCGGAAGCGAGCACACTACCGCCATTCGCACCGATACGGATGCGCTGCCCGTGACCGAAAAATCGGGCGTGCCGTTCTGCTCCACACATGCCGGGCACATGCACGCATGCGGCCACGACGGGCACATGGCCATGGCGCTCGGCCTCGCGCGCCACATTGCGGCGCATCTCGACGAGCTCGACCGCAGCGTGCTCATCGTGTTCCAGCCCGCCGAGGAAACGACGGGCGGCGCGCAGTTCATCTGCGAATCGGGCACATTCGAGAAATACCACGTCGATCGCATTTTCGGCTTCCACTTGTGGCCCGATTTGCCGAAGGGCCACATCGCGAGCCGCCCCGGCGCGCTGCTCGCCGCCACGAGCGAAAGCACATTCACGTTCTTCGGCAAGGCCACGCACATCGCCAAGGCCGAAGATGGCGCCGATTCCATGGAGGCAGGCATGCGCTTCATTCTCGAGGCGTACGACTACATGGCAAAGCGCGCGCAAGAAGAACCCTGCACATTCAAGTGCGGCCTGCTCGAAAGCGGCCAGGCGCGCAACGTGATTTCTTCGCGCACGTACATCGAGGGCACGCTGCGTACATTCAGCGAGAAAATGGGAGCCGAAGCGAAAGAGGCGCTGCGCGAGATCGCCGAACGTCGCGCCGCCGAAGCGGGCTGCATCGTCGATGTCGACTTCAGCGAAGGTTACCCGCCCGTGGTGAACAACGAGGAACTGTTCGAGCTCGCCTCGCGCCAC
>CAKUEV010000032.1 GCA_934646845.1 uncultured Slackia sp. | reverse complement strand
GCCACGCGAAGCGGCACCGCAATCATCAAAGCGCAGCTCGAGCACGCGACAAGCATCAATGAATTGAAGAGCGTCGCAAGCAGCGCCCAGCAAAACGCCGACAAGGCGAAAGAGGCCCTCAACAACAACGGCGCGCCCTACATTCAGGCAAAAGCGACGCAAGATGCCGCCCAAGCCGCGTACGATTCCGCAAAAACGAACGCCGACGAAGCAAGGCGAGCCGCGCTCGATGAACTTTCCGCGCAAACGAATGCCGCAATGAAAAAGGCTGATGAAGCCCAGGCCGCGCTCGATACCGCGAACGCCGAACTGCAAACCGCCAAGAACGACGCAACCGCTAAAGCCAATTCCTACGATGCCTCAAAACGCGCAGCAGCCGAGGCTCAGGCCGCCCTCAATGCGGCCAAGCAAGCCGCAAGCGATGCAACCCCCGAAGCCCTCGCAGCCGCGAAAGCGGCTGTCGACCAGGCGAACAGCGCGCTGCAAAAAGCGCAGACCGATGCGGCGAATGCGCAAACCTCGCTCAACGAAGCGCAAAAGCATGCCGATGAGGCAGTCGCCGCCAACACGGCAGCGCAAACGGCGCTCGCCGCCGCCCAGCAGGCCAAGAATGCGGCAGATGGCCAAGTCGCTTCGGCCCAAGCCGCTTTCGACTCCGCACAAAAGGCACTCGATCAGGCAAAACAAGGCGAAGCCGGCTACAGCGAAGCCCAAGCACGCGTCGATCAAGCCAAAGTCGCCTTAGATTCCGCCACATCCGCTGCACAAGCAGCGGCAGATGAGCTCGCTACCGCGCAAGCAGCCTCAAACGCCGCCAACAACGAGCTCGCCCAAGCCACTGACGAACTTTCTGAAAAAGAAGCCGCCGACGCAACCGCGCAACAAGCGCTCTCCAATGCCAACGATACGGCAGCGGCCACTCAAATCGAATTCGAGAAGGCGCAGACCGCATATCCCAACGCTCAAGCAAATCAGCAAAAAGCCCAGCAGGCGCTCGAAGCGGCACAGTCCGCGAAAAAGGAAGCCGACGAAGCCCTCTCCAACGCGCAGCAAGCAAAAGAAGATGCCGATGCCGCTGTCGCATCAGCTCAAAAGGCCTACGACGACGCGCAGAAAGCCGCCGACGGCGCCATTACTGAAGCCGACCTGAAAGGCACCGAATTCATCGATTGGATGGTTGGCAATACAGGATGGACCCAGCAGCAAATCGATAACCTCGGCATGGGTTACTGCAATGCAAACGACCCGAAGGACGCCTTTTCTATGGCGAACATTCGAGCCGCGGTGCAGCAAATGCGCGCCGTGAACAAATGGCGCACCGACCGCGGGCTCAATGAGCTGCTCGTCTCTTACCAAAAGGCGGGCGTTGTCGCCATGCTCAACGCCGACTATTCAGATATGGAACTCAAACATTCCCCGAACTGGACCATCTGCAATGCCGAAAATGCCGCATGGAACTATGGCGTTGACGCAGATTTCGTTGGCCAATGGGCAGGAGAAAAGGCCGACTTCGATGACATTTGCAAGGAACTCGGCTACGAGCAGCAGAGCGAAGCAACCGCCTTCCAGTTCTATCTCGACCACCAGAACGAAATCGACAAGCAGGCAGGCAAGCGCGTGGTGGGCCATTACATCAACCTCTGCACCACGAGCAGCAACGCAATGGGCTTCGGCATATGCGCAAGGGGAACGAACAACGGCTGGACAACCGCTGTGCTCGATTTGGATTGGATCAACACCGCAAATGCAGGACCAGGAGCACTCACCATCGATTGGTACGAAGCGAACATCGACGAATTCGTCAAAGAAAAGACCTCGGCATCGACGGCCGCCGTCGATGCAGCGAAGCAACAGCTCAACAAGGCCACGTCTGCTCAGTCGCGCGCCGCGAATGACGTGCAGGCAAAGCAGAAAGCAGCCGCAAGCGCTCTGGAAAATATCGCTTCAGCGCAAAGCGCTCTCGACCAAGCGAACGACGCGCTCGAGAGCATCGATATCGCAGGCAAACAGCAAACGGTAAACGACGCGAATGCGGCACTCAGCGAAGCGAAAGAGCAAGCGAACGCCGCCGAACAGGCAAAGGCAAAGGCAGCCGAAGCGAAGGAACGAGCTCAGCAAAAAGCCAACGACGCTGCCGCAACGCTGCAAGCAAAGCAGCACACAAGCGAACAAGGCGCAGGAAACGTCGCTGCGGCACAAAAGGCTTACGATGACGCAGTGCAAACGAGAGACAACGTATTCGCAGACGTGAGCAGCGCGCAGCAAGCCCTCGACGCGGCACAATCGAACCTGTCGGCAGCAACTGCGGCACAGGCCGATGAAGAAGCGGCCCTCGAGAGCGCAGCCTCCCAGGCACGCGACGCCCAAATCGCACAGACCGATGCGGAAACCAAACTCAACGCCGCCAAGACCGCCGCAGCGCAGGCGGGCAAAGACAAAGAAGATGCAGAAAAAACCACCGAGGGAGCCGAAGCCGCATACAACGCCCTCGTCACCCACGCGAACGCGCTCGCCGCAGCGCAGACGGCAGCAGACAAGGCCGCAGAAGACCAAGATGCCGCTAAAGCCGAATTCGATTCCGCCAACACCGCCGTTTCTGCCGCCGAAGCAAAGATTGCTGCCGCCAGCGAAGCCAAGGCCGGAGCCGACGAGTCCCTCGCCACGCTTCAAGGCATTGACCCAGACGCGTCGATTGAGGCGGGAAACAACGCCAACGCAAACGATGCCTTGAATACTCTGTTTGCCGCAGCGAAACATGCTGCCGAAAATGCTTCCGACGCTCAAGCTTCCCTCGATGCCGCCGCCAAAGAAACCGGCAAACACGCACCCGCCTACATCGAAGCGCTTGCCAATTACAACGAAGCCTTGGACGTGTTCGATGAAGCGAATGCCAAACTCGCGAAAGCCCAGGCGGCCGAGAGGGAAAAGCAGCTGGCCGCCTCGCAGCAAACCAACGCCGCGTCGCAACCGCAGCCCGATTCAGCTCAAGCGAAAAGGGCCGGTAAACATGCCTTGCCCACCACGAGCGACGCCGCTCCCTTAGGCGCTGCGGCCGCTATCGCAAGCGCAGCCGCCATGCTCGGAGCACTTGCCAAGCGCAAAATAGCCCGCAAGTAAATCGCAGTCAAGACAGCGGCGAAACAGGAGATTCCTCGTTTCGTCGCTGCGCTTTTCGCGACTTTTCACCGCTCGAAAAGTGCAGCGCACTACAATGGGCTCATTCACGAAAGGACCCGTGGGCCCGGAAAATTCGTCGCGAAGGAGCCATGCGATGTATTGCGTATATTGCGGCACAAAACTCCCCGATGAAGCACGATTCTGCTTCATGTGCGGAAAGAAAGTCGAACCCGCCGACAATGCGGAAAATATCGTTGCCGCAAACAGCGGAAGCATCGACGAAGAAGAATTCAGCATCGAAATCCAAGAGGATCCCACAACCAGTTCCAGCGAGAAAAGCCCCGACGCACCAGAGCCCGCCATCGAAGGAGACCTCGTCGAAGATGCCCACGACGCGTTCGCGACAACCAATGAAAACGACCCAGACGAGACGTCAGCGGAGGGGCAATCCAGCGAGCAAGCCCACGGCGCATCGGAACCCGCCGATGAAAATGACCACGACGAAGCTGAAGAAGGCCAGAGCTTAAACCCGACCAAGCTCGATGCCCCGAACAACTCGTCCAGCGAGACAATCGTGATTCCCCTTGCCACACCGTCGGACAAAACAACGATACTCCCCGGATTCGGCGCCGAAAAAGCAGCCCTCGAACAGGAAAAGTCCGACGAAATCGCCGCGCTTGCAGCTCTCTACCCCGATGCCAACCCCGCTCAATTCTGCGACCCCACGCCTTTTGAGGCGAAAAGCCCCGACATCACCGAATTCATCGCCCCCGCACCCATAAATGGCACCAAGCCCGCCTCTGCGGAATCGATTCATTACGCCGAAAGCCCAAAAAAGAAGAGCGCTGGTAAACGCGCCCTTCTTATCGCCATCGTTGTAATTATCGCAGTGCTTGCAGCAGCCGCCGCATTCGGCATGTCGCTCGACATTTCGCCCAACTAGCCCTTTAATCTGCGGCTATCAAAGCCGCCAATAGGCATCAGACAACGAGCCTTTGCACTTCATCCTTAGAGTGAACGCCAAGCTTCGCATACAAATGGCGAGCGTGCGTTTTCACCGTATTCTGAGACAAGAACAGCTCACGCTCAATTTCAGCGCGCGTCTTGCCCTGAGCAATAAGTGCAAGGAGTTCAGTCTCTCGCTCGGTAAGGCCGAATTGCTCGCGCAGCACCGAGCAGCGCGCAAGCAGCCGTTCGCGTTGCCCAACGGCGCGCTGGCCGCTTTCCAAATCGATGCCCGCAGCGCCCCAGTCGGCGTTCACCGATTCCTCGCTGCGCCAAACCAGCACGCTCACGCCAACGAGCAAAAGTCCCACGCCCGCCACAACTGACAACGTGAACGCATCGGACACCACACCGAGCCCGCGCAGTCCATCGCGAACAAGAACGCCTGCTAAAATAGCCCCCTCGCTGCTTGCGCGCGCGATGGCGAACATGCGCAAGCTGGGAATCTCAAAACGAAACGCCACATTCGCGAGCATCGCGAGCGCAAACACGGTAAACCACACGTACGCGAATTTCGTAAGGAACGAAACCACCGCCCCAAGCCCCGCAAACGCAAGCGGGGTAAAAGCGTATGCCGCAATTGCCGCAACCAGGCACACCTGCGCCAGCTTGCGCAGGTCGAATGATTTTTCTCCATGGAACGCGGCGTACATAAGCGCACCGCCCGCCACAGCCGTCGCCCAAATGCGATGAATCGCGCCCATGCCCTCGCCTATATTCGCGAAAAGGCCCGAAATTCCTGATGCGAACCCCGCAAGAGCCATAATACCCACGATTTTCCAGGGAATACGAAACTCCACAGCGACGCGAGGCACGGGCCGCTCGGGAGCAACGATGCGAAAGCTCGCCCACGCGCACGCGAGTGACAGCACCGGCAAAAGCGCGGTAGCCGCAACTGAGTAATTATGGGTCATAGTAGAAATTAGACAATACGTAGCCCATGCAGCGACGCATGACCCGCCGCCATACACCACCATCTGCATGGTGCCAAGCTGACAATAGATTTCCGCCCACAGGCAGAACAAATAGGCGCCACCGAGCGCCGAAGCTATGCCCGCGACAAAAACAAGAGTCGCATTCGCATCACCCGGCACAAGTACATAACCGAGCACCGCCGTAAGCGCGGTCGTCGCAGCAACGAGCACGTTGCACATCGCGCGCTGCGAGCTCAACGGCCCCAAGCGCGAAGCGATCAGCGCCATAATCACAAACATGCCAATATCGCCCACGCGCATACCCATAAACGCCACACTTCGCAGCACGGTGGACTCACCGCAAAAAATAGACGGAATGTGAACGCAGCACAGCCATGCCACAAAAAGGCCCATTCCGAGCAAGCGCAGAGGATGAAGCGCGGTCGATACGGCGGAATCGTCCGGCGCATCGACGCTGGCGGAATCGAACTCGCCAAGCGTTTGTGCGCCCTGTACGCTTCCCGCTAAACACACGTTTTCCGCCGAGCGCGCGCCCTGCGACATCGTTTGGTTTTTCGACATGGCCCCTCCCAAAAAGCCGCTCGACTGCACGGCACCCACTTCACACGGCATTATACCCAAAACGCAATGCTTCTTTCGCATATGCATTCTTCCAGGTCACTAAAGGGGTGATGAGGGGTGAACGCGAATTCACCCCTTTGTGCGCACGCTTCACCCGCGACAGAGCAAGGCGGCGGCGCAATGATGAACCCACCGAAGGCGGAGCCAAGCGCACCACGCGCAAACGGCCCGGGCGAAAGGGTCGCCTCGAGTTCGGAAGAACGCGCGCCTTATACCACTGAGGAGGGAACAATGAGCACTAAAGGGATGAGCCGCCGAAACTTCTTGGCGTTGGGTTCGCTGGCCACCATCGCTGGAGGCGCCGCTCTTGCAGGCTGCGCCCCAACGAAGTCGGAAGGCAATGCATCAAAAGACGACGCCAAAGCCGCCGAGGTTAAAACCGCCGACGAGACCATGGAATGCGACATCGCCATCGTTGGTGCAGGTGGCGCCGGCATGTGGGCTGCCGTCGAAGCGTGCCGCGCTGGCAAAAAGGCCATCGTGATCGAGAAAGGCCAAGACGTCGGCGTATCCAATGGCTCGATAGCGGGCGGCCCATTCATGGTGGGATCGAAACTCCAGCAGGCAGCCGGCATCGATTTCGGCGTTGAGGAGGCCTTCTGCCACATTATGGAATACGCCCACTGGGCAACCAACGGCGGCGCTATCAAAAGGGCAGTCGAACTCTCCGGCTCCACCGTCGACCAGTTCACCGACGATTTCGGCGTTCCCACCGGCCTTCGCCCCGATAACTATGGCGCCGGCCACGAGTCGGTTCGCTGCAACTTCCAGGCCGACCCGAAAGATTCCAAAACTCAGCAGAAGGGCGTGAATCGCATGGGGCCGCTGCAGCAATGGTGCGAGGCCAACGGCGCCCAGTTCGTGTTCAGCACCGCGGGCAAAACGCTGCTCATGGAAGAAGGCGCCTGCGTCGGCGTGCAATGCGAACAGGACAAGAAGGTCATCGACGTGAAGGCCCCGGCCGTCATCGTATGCACCGGCGGATTCCTTGGCAACGACGAAATGATGCAGAAGCAGTTCGGCACGCACGTGAACCCCTTGGGCAACGTGCTGTCCATCGGCGAGGGCATCGACATGGTTACCGCCGCGGGCGGCCAGCTGTCCACGCAGTGGGGCATTGCCGGCAACGAATTCTCGGGCTCTAACCAAAACGCCGACGGCGTGTGGGGCAAAAACAACGCCGCCTTCTCCATTGGCATTTATGGCACCATGCTGGTGAATAACCAGGGCCGCCGCTTCGCCAACGAAGGCCGCTTCGCCAATTTGCCGTTGGCACTCGGCGGCGCAATTTCGCTGGTCGGTGGCCAATATTACGCCATTGTCGACCAGACTTACGTTGATGGCCTGAATGCAGGAACCGACGCATGGACTCTATGCGGATCTGATGCTGAAAACTGGCGCACCGGCTCTATGACCCTGAAAGGAAAGAGCCTCGAAAAGGTTCAGGAAAATATCGACGCCGCCGTGGCGGCAGGCTGGGCGTTTAAGGCAGACAGCATTGAGGAGCTTGCCAACGCAATCGACGCGCCTGATCTCGTCGAAACCGTGGACGAGTACAACGACTACTGCGCCGACGGCAAAGACGAGCAGTTCTACAAGCCCGCATGCTTCCTGCAATCCGTTGCCACCGCGCCGTTCTATGCCCTTCAGTACGAGCCCAGCGCTTGGGTAACCATCGGCGGCATTCGTACGAACGACCGTATGCAGGCCATCGACAACAAGGGCAAGGCCATCAAGGGCCTCTACGTTGCCGGCGCCGACAACGGCACTCTGATGAGCGCGCCCTATTGCGACTACGAGGGCTTCTCTCTCATGTGCGCTTATAACGGCGGACGCATGGCAGGCATGTACGCTTCCGAGGACATCGACGCGTAAGCCAACTTTACTCGCGGCCGCAGCTGCGAATGCATGCGCCCAAAAAAGCACCTCCCAATTGCCCCTCCCAAAAAAGCAGGACGACCCAACGGCCGTCCTGCTTTTTCTTTCGAATACGAAGAGGTGGCGCACCTCTAGAACATCTCGCGCTTGTTGAATACGTAGAGCTGCTCGAATTCCGATTGGCTCTTCGTGAGGTAGATAATGCCCTCGATCACGCCGATGAGCCATACCACGCCCGCCGCAATGCCGATCGTGAGCAGGCTGCCCAAAATAGTCACGCCCAACATAATGAAGCCCGTGGTGTGATAGCCCAGATAGAACTTATGCACGCCGAACACACCCAGGAAAATCGCGAGCAGGCCTGCAGCCACATGGTCTTTCGTATGCACGAGCGGCTGCTGATAGGGAACCTGATAGGCGCCTTGGCCTGGCGCGTAGTAGCCATTGCTTTGCGAATAGTACGCCGCCTGGCCCGGCTGCTGAGCATAAGGCTGCTGAGCAGCATAACCAGGCTGCGCGTAGGGCTGCTGCGGCTGGCCGGCAGGTTGCTGCGGCACCGCACCTTGCTGTCCGTAAGGGACGCCATTGAAAACAGGAGGCGCCGGCTTGGGAGGCTGCGACGTAGGCATGAAATCGGCAACGGCCGCCGCGACATAGGCGGGATCGACCGGCTTGCCGTCGTCGTCGACGACCTTCTCAATCGGCGGGGTGTTCGGGAAAGCACTGGGAGCCTCTGGCGCAGCAGCCGGCACGTTGGGGGCGGGAGCGGGAACCGCTTCGACCTCAATAGCTTCCTTGGCGCCCTCAATGGGACCGGATGAGCAAGCGCTTTTTTCCTCAACGACGCCTTCCGCTTCCGCGCCGCCCTCTTCCTCGGTATTGTCTTGCGTTTGAATCGCGGGCTCAGCGACCTCGGCCGACGCGGCGGAAGCCGAAGCGGCCGAAGCAGAAGCATCGTCCTCGGCAGACGCGCCCTCGGCGGCCACCTCCACGCTCGTGGCCGCGGAAAGCTCCTCGAGGCGCTTGTTCATTTCTTCGATTTGACGCTTGAGCGCCTCAATTTCGGCAGCATGCGCAGCCGCCGAATTCTTCGCCTCTTCAGCCATGACCTCTCTCCTTTTCAAAACGGCGCATCGCGCACATTCGCGATGCCCGAAATATGTGCTGGGGCCATACTATAACGAAAAAGGGCGACGGCCTTAAGCCGCCGCCCACCTGTTAAACGAGCGTTATGTTTTCGTAAGTTGCACGCGTCGCGCGAGCGATGCGGGTCCTACCTCTCGGGAACTTTCGTCATAAGAACGAAGCCGACGATGAACAGCACGGCAATGCTGAGCACGCCGATAGAGGAATTGCCGGTAATCTGGGTAAACACGCTCACGAGCAGCGTGCCAAGCACCGTTGCGTACTTGCCGAAAATATCGAAGAAGCCGTAGTACTCGTTGGCGTGCTCCTTCGGGATGAGCTTGCCAAACTCGCTGCGCGAAAGGGCCTGGATGCCGCCCTGGAACAAACCGACGCACACAGCGAGAACCCAGAATTCCGTGGCGGAGCGCAGGAAAAACGCTGCGAACAACGTGATGCAGAAGTACGCGAAAATCGCGATAAGCAGCATGCGCTTCGTGCCGACTTTGCCCGCCAGGCGGCCATATGCGATGGCCGAGGGGAACGCCACGAATTGCGTAACCAACAGCGCGAGCACAAGTTGGGTTGAGCCGATGCCCAAATCGGTGCCATAGCTCGTCGACATCGTGATAATGGTATGCACGCCGTCGATGTAGAAGAAGAACGCAAGCATGAACATGAACACGCGCTTGTCGGCGAAAATGCGCTTCGCCGTGGCCCACAGGCCCACGAGCGCGTCGCGGAACAGGTGCTCGGTGCGTTCCTTGTAATGCGTTTGGTGCACGTTCTTCAGCACGGGAATGCTGAAAACAACCCACCACACAGCAGTGATTACAAAGGAAATGCGAATAGCGTCGAGTTGGCCAAGGCCGAAACTCTCACCGAACAGCACAAGCACGAGGCAGATGATGAAGGGCACGCACGAACCAATGTAGCCCCACGCATAGCCTTGCGAAGACACCTCATCGTAGCGGTCTTCCGAATCGGTCGCATCGATGAGGAAGGCGTCGTAGAACACGAGCGACGCGTTGAGCATGATGGTCGCCACCACGTACATCACCAAGAACACCATCGCGTTGCCCGGAATGCCCATGCATGCGAGCAGCACGGCGCCCGTGCCAATGGAGCCCACGAGCAAGCGCTTCTTGTTGCCCTTCAGGTCGGCGATGCTGCCCAAAAACGGCATGAGCAACGCAAGCAAAAGCGACGCCACCGTGGTTGCATAGCCCCAGGCCACCACAACAGAGCTGCCCGGATCGGCAATCGCCGAAAAGTAAATGGGAATAAGGGTCGACGCCAGCAGCACGAATGCCGAGTTGCCAACGTCGTAGACAATCCAGCTCTTCTCGCGCTTCGTCAGTTTCATTGCGGACATGCGTGCTTCCTTTTTTCGTGGGAGGGACGCCCAAAATAACAACTTGCGTAAAGTTCTGGGCGCTGCGGAAAAAACGCTCGAACGATTGTATATCATGGGGCCTACACTGGGGCGCGCGCATTGGCGGCTTAACGTCAATTCGCCGTAAAACGCCCCGCGCCACACTTCCGAAAGGGAGGCATCATGCCTGCAATTCTTACCCACGATTTCTTCGGCCAAGACGTTTATGCTGCGCATTCGCACGTCATTGGCAAATCGATCGACGAGAAAGATGCGTTCTTGCTGGGCAACCAAGGCCCCGATCCGCTGTTCTACCTCGTTCTTTCACCGAGCATGAAGGAATTCTTCGGACTGGGCGGCGTCATGCACCACGACACCCCCAGCAAACTCATTGCCGCGTTGAAGGAAAGCCTGCAGGTGCTCGAGGAAGACGAAGTGCCCGTGGGTCGCGCCTATGCGCTGGGCTTTTTGTGCCACTATTCGCTCGACCGAGCCATGCACCCGCTTGTGTACTGCCAGCAATACGCCATTTGCGATGCGGGCGTCGACGGGCTCGACCGCAGCCAAGAAAGCGAAGTCCATGCCGAGATCGAACGCGAATACGACGAGATGGTGCTGTTCAGCAAGCTGGGGCGCACCATTCGCTCCTACCGCCCCTTCGAAGAGACGCTCCATGCGAGCGAGCGCACCCTGCAAACTATTGGGAAAATGTACGCCTTCGTGGCGATGAAGGCGTACCGCGCATTCCCGCCCGTCGACCTGTTCGTTTCCGCCGTGCACGATTTCCGCCGAGCACAGCGCTTGTTCTATTCGCCGAATGGCACTATGCAAAGCGCGCTCAATACCATTGAAACGCGCATTCTGAACAGGCAATTCTCGTTCTATAAATCCATGTCGCACCGCGACAACGCCACGCGCGTGAGCGACTTCGACAATCGCATGCGCCACCCCTGGGAAAACCCGTATACCCACGAAGTAAGCACGCAAAGCTTCTGGGACATTTTCGACGGCACGAAAGCCATCGCCTTCAGCGCGATCGAGGCCTTCGATAAAGACGATTTCGACGAAGCCGCAGCGCGCGCGCTCACGGGAAGCCTCAATTTCTCGGGCCAACCGGTGGAAGAATAGAACCGCGAAACAGAAAGGCCGCCCCAGGGGTGGCCTTATTCGTTATTCGGCAGGCTTGAAGGTGTCGCGATCGGGCGCGAAACTCTGCATGGCCTTGATGGTGCGGTCGAACAGCTCGTCCAGCTCCCAACCGAGCATCTCGGCGCCCGAGCGAATCACATCGCGATTCACACCGGCGGCGAAACGCTTGTCCTTGAACTTCTTCTTCAGCGATTTCACCTCGAAGTCCATCACGCTCTTGCTGGGACGCATAATGACCGCCGCGCCAATGAGGCCTGTGAGTTCCTCGGTCGCGAACAGGATTTTCTCCATCTGTAGCTCCGGCTTGGGCAGGTCGGTATTGAAATCGCTCGTGTGGCTCTGAATCGCGCGAACGAGCTCGGGCGATCCTCCAGCAGCTTCGATGAGCGGCGTGGCATACAGCGTGTGCATCTCGGGCTCATCGTCGTGCTCTTCCCAGTCAAGATCGTGCAGAAGGCCAACAATGCCCCAGAATTCTTCGTTCTCGGGATCGAATTCACGTGCGAAATACCGCATGGTCGCCTCAACCGTTTCGCCGTGCTCAATATGGAACGCGTCTTTGTTGTGCTCCTGCAGCAAATCGAATGCCGCTTCTCGCGTCATGCCAGCATCGAGTTTCGCCATAGTGTTGCCTCCTTATTCCTGCGCGCCGCACGGGCGACGCAAAACGAATTCGCCCTTGAGCAAAATGGCACCCGCAGCGTTTCTATCGCCCACCAAAGAGCGACCCCTAACGAAACGATGCAGGTGCCATTTTCGCCCCTCATCCGGGGATGAGGGCAGGCAAATCTTCAATTAAGCCGAATTATAGGCAAAAAGTCCAGGTGGTGCTAGCGTTTGGCGCGATAAAGGTTCGCCGTTTGCGCGCCGGAATCGGCATGGCATTCCTCGACCTCGACAAGGCCAAGCTTGCGCAAGCGGAAAATCGCCCTGTCGACGGTTTGCACGCTACAGCCCGCCTGCTTAGCGAGCTCCTTTTTCGAGCAGCGCACGCCATCGGACAGCGTCGTTTCCGCTGAAATGTAGCCTAGAATTCTTTTTTGAGCGGAGCTCAAGCGAACTCCTTGGGATTCGGTCTCGCCACGCAACGAAGCCGACCTCCCTTCATAATCCAATATTCCCCCTATGCCGCGCCCTGGCCAAAGTATGCAACGACACAGACCCTATTACATGCAAACAGTTTTCCAACAGTATTAGTAATTCGAAATAAACCCCTGTATTGAAACGATACTGTTTACATGCTGAAAGAGCGCTGAAAAGCCACTAACGACTGGCGAACGACTGCTGACCCCTATGCAATAACGAACGCCAGGAACGCCCTTTCAACTGAACGATTATACTAAACAGCTTCTAAATAATTGTCCATATCATTTCGCCGAAAGACGAAGTTCAACGACAATTCGGCTAGAGTGCGACCCCGAATACTCCAGCAATAAACCCAAACACTACGCCGCATGCGACCAAGCCCGCGACAATAAGGAAATTCTCATGCATGGGACGGTTCGCGCGGAACAGAACGAGCAGGCCGACACCCGCGCTCACCAACAATCCAGCAAGCATGGCCCCCGTAGAAAGGGCGCCCTCGAGATACAACTCAGTAAGAACGACCGACGCGGCGCAATTGGGAATAAGGCCCACGATTGCCGAAACCACCACAGAGAGGTTCGAATTCGCGGAAATGAACGAAGCAAGCGCGTCTTCGCCAACGCCGTCGATAACGATTTCAAGCGCAAGCGAAACGAGGAATATGAACAGCGTGACCTGCAACGTATGCACCAAAGAGCTCTTCGCGATAGCGCCGAAGCCATGGGCGTGGCCATGCGAGTGATCGTGGGTATGGGCGTGATAATGGGCATGCTCGTGCTCATGCTCGCGGGCATGCTCGTGGCTGTGCTCGGGTCGCTCGCCAGAAGCGCACGCGAGTTCAGCCTCGCGTTCTTCAGTGTGCGAAAGCCCGCCATCCGAATCGTCAGTGCGATCAGCGGCGCCTTCCCCATGCTCCTCACGCATATCGGAAAGCGCGGACGGCGCATCGCCTTCATCGTCGCAGCCGCAGTGGTCGCGCTCGCACAAGTCATGGATGCGCATCGCTTCTACAGCATGGTGGCGAAGCCGCAGCACCGCATCAATGGCAAAACCGGCAATAAGGCCGCAAAGCGCTTTGATCGCGAGAACTTCAACAATGAACTCCACTGGGGCCTGCGCGGCAATCATGATGGGCAGCATCTCATCGCTCGTTGAAAGGAATACAGCGAAGAGCGTGCCCAGGGTAATAACGCGCGCGGAATACAGCGTCGCGGCAGCGGCGGAAAAGCCGCACTGCGGCAC